>NZ_JBYCLC010000278.1:0-25952 GCF_057473685.1 Mycobacterium sp. TH-M116
AGGCCTACGACTTCTCGGCCTTCCGCACCGTCGTCGACGTCGCCGGCGGGCACGGCCGCCTGCTGGCCGCGATCCTGGATTCGGCACCCGAGGCGCAGGGCGTGCTCTACGACCTGCCCGACGTCGTCGCCGGGGCGACGCCGCTGCTGCGGGAACTCGGTGTGGCAGAGCGGGTTCGGCTTGAGGAAGGCTCATTTTTCGACGGCGTCCCGGCCGCCGGCGACGCCTACGTCCTCAAGCACATCATCCATGACTGGGACGACGGCCCGTGCGTGCAGATCCTGCGCAACGTGCGATCGGCGGCCGGCGCCGGGGCGACGCTCCTGCTGGTCGAGGCGGTCGTCCCCGACGACAACAGCGCACCCGTCGTCAAATTGGTCGATATGGAGATGCTGGTGATCAACAACGGACGGGAACGCACGGCCGAGGAGTACCGCCGCCTGCTCGAGGACGCCGGTTTCGAGATGACCCGCGTGGTGGAAACCGCGTCGCGGTTCAGCATCATCGAGGCCCACGCGACCTGACGCCGCGGCACTGGCCTGTCAGTTGCCGACGGTGCCCGGGGCGATCGGATTACCGGCCTCGTCCGCCGGTTTCGGCCCCCCGCTGCCGGTGAGGTATTTCGGGCAGTAGTGGGCGGCCGACAGGGTGGTGAACTTCGCGGCACCGGCGCCCTGGAACTCCGGATTGCGGTTGCGCAGCTCTGTCACGATCTCGGCGGCCGACTTCCCCTCGTCGAGCAGGGAACACACCGATTTGGCCGCGCCGATGGCCAGGTCGGGGTCCTTGTAGGTGATGTCGGCGTTGCGCAGCTGGGTCAGGAAGTCCTGGTCGTTGTTGACGTCGGCGTGTGCCGGTGCTGCAATGCCGATCGCGGCGGCTACACACGTGAGCGGCAGGAGAAATTTCATGACCCGTCATTCTCGCGCACACCGTGGCGGACCGAGGTTGTCCGCAGCGAAACGGCAGGTGAACTTTCCGAAGCCACCGGCGGGCATCGGGAATGTGAAAAGGCGATCACAGGCGGCGCGCACGCTAGTCCCCGTTCGGGGGCGCGGGCCCGGTGCTCAGCGCGTCCGGGCAGTAGACATCGGCCGCGATCGCAGTGAACCGCGCGGCGTTGTCGGCCGCGAGCTTGGGATTGAGTTTCTGGACACTTCTGACGATGTCGGCCAACTGCGTGCCGCGGCCGGCCATGGTGCAGACCTCCTTTCCGGCCGCGATCACCCGGCCCGGATCCGCATAGGTCAGGCCGGCCGCCTGCAGCGTCGCGAGGAATTGGTCATCGGCGCCGTCGGCGTGCGCGGGTACCGCCATGCCGAGCATGACGGCAAAGCCGACCAGCGCCGCGGAAAATCTCATACCGCGGCAATCGTCTCAAAGCGGCCACAAGCCGTCAACAAAAGGTTGACAGCCGCTCATGCGTCAACCTAAAGTTGACGCATGAGCGGCACCCCGTCGACCTCCAACGTCCGTCTCGACGGCCTGATCACCACCATCGAACGGGCGCATCCCGACGTGCTGGCTCAGCTCGTCGACGCGGTCATGGCCGCGGAGCACCTCAGCGAGGTGGCCGACCACTTGATCGGGCATTTCGTCGACCGGGCCCGCCGCTGTGGAGCCTCCTGGACTGACATCGGCAAGAGCATGGGCGTCACCAAACAGGCCGCGCAGAAGCGGTTCGTCCCGCGCCCCGAGGCCGCGACACTAGACCCCCGACAAGGCTTCGGGCGCTTCACGCCGCGGGCCCGCAGCGCCGTCGTCGCCGCGCAGAACGACGCCCACGGCGCAGGCGCCGCCGAGATCACCCCCGGCCACCTTCTCGCCGGCCTGCTCGGTGATCCGGACGCACTCGCGACGATGCTGCTGCACCGCCAGCACGTCGACACCGACACGTTGCGCGCGGCCATGACCCCGGCACCGTCGGACGACCGCGTGCAGGCCACGTCGCCGGAGCTGATCCCGTTCAGCGGCCCCGCCCGCAAGGCCCTCGAGCTGACGTTCCGCGAGGCGCTGCGGCTCGGCCACACTTACATCGGCACCGAGCACCTGCTGCTGGCGCTGCTCGAACTCGAAGGCGGGGACGGCCCCCTGCACCGCTGCGGCGCCGACAAAGACCGCGTCGAGGCCGACCTCATCGACGCTCTGGAAGCGCTCGCCGGCGGCCCGGCCCAAGACGGTTGATCCGGCCGGATCGACCTATCCTCAGCGCAGCACAGGTATGGGATCATGCCATGATGCGCAGCTGGCTGATCGTCTTGTCGACCGTGCTCCTCGCCGCTGCGGGCGCTGCTGGCGCCGGCGTTGCCGCACCGCGCGCCCTGGCCGGCGACGCCCCGATCGGCCGCCTCGGCGACACCCTGCGGGTGGACAACGGCAGCTATGTCGCCGACGTCACCGTCAGCAGCGTCGGCCCCTGCGGCCCGCCGCCGGGATTCGGCTACACGCGCAGTGGCACCTACAAGGGCTTCCCGGGCAGTACGGTCGAGCGCGCCGACGTGACCGTGCACGCGATTCGGGTGCCCAACCCGTTCATCCTGGCGACCGACTTCGCCTTCGACGGAGTGACCCCGAACGCCGACGCCTACGTGCCGCGCACCTCCGACGCGCCCGACGCGCTGGACAACGTTCTGGTCAACGCTCCCAACGGGGCGATCGTGCGCGGCGAGGTGTATTGGGACGCCTACCGCGACCCGGTTTCCACGGTCGTCCTGCTCGACAAGAAGACGGGTTACCATCTCGCGCAATGGAATCTCTGACCCCAGTCGTGTCCCCGGCGGCGGCGGAGTCCGTCGGCGAACTGGCTGCCGTCGCCGCGCGGACCTTTTCGTTGGCATGCCCCCCGTCCGTGCCGGCCGACAGCGTCGCCGCGTTCATCGGCACGAACCTGTCCGCCGGGCGATTCGCCACGTACCTGGCCGATCCGCTGCGGGCGGTGCTCACCGCACGCCAGGACGACCGGATCATCGGCTACGCCATGCTCGTTCGCGGCGTGAGCGATGACGCCGGCGTCCAGCAGGCCGTCGACATCCGTCCGGCCGCCGAGCTGTCGAAGATGTACGTGCTGGCCGAGTATCACGGGACCGGGGCGGCTGCAGCGCTGATGACACGAGCGCTGGACACCGCCGAACGCTGGGGCGCCCGCTGCGTGTGGCTGGGAGTAAACCAGAACAACGAACGCGCACAACGCTTTTACGCCAAGAGTGGCTTCCGGGTGGCCGGATCCCGGACGTTTCAGGTGGGTGCCCGCCAAGAGGACGACTACGTCATGGTTCGCCGGACTCGCTGATCCTGACGGTCGGCGCCACCAGCCGCAGCGCGGCTTCCCGGCGGCCGAGGGCGTGCCCGCCGGTCAAAAATAGCGCCGTCACGGCGTCGCCCCGACCGGCGCTGCCGGCTACCTGTACCCCCGCTATGTGCGAACCTGGCTAGGGTGGTCGTCATGCGTCGGCCCCTCACGTCCGTTGCGGCCCTGCTCGCGGTGAGCACGGTGCTGGCCGGCTGCGTCCCGGGCCTGCCCGCCGACCCGCGCTTTGCGACCAATTCCGGCGCCGGGCCCCAAGGAGCGGCCCCGACCAAGCCGCCGCCCAGCGGACCGCCGCCGATCGCCGCACCCAAGAACGACCTCTCCTGGCGCGACTGCACGTCGCGGGTGTTCACCGACGCGGCTCTGCCCACCCCCGCCGGTGTCCGGCTGGACTGCGCCACCTACGACACCGACCTGGACCCCATCAACGGCGGGTCGGGAACGCTGACCATCGGGGCGGTCCGCGCCCGATCGGATCGCACCCCGCGCGACGCGGGTCCCCTGGTTTTCACCACCGGCACCGACCTGCCGTCCTCGGCGCAGCTGCCGGTCTGGCTGTCGCGGGCGGGTGCCGACGTCCTGAAAACCCACCCGATCGTGGCCGTCGACCGGCGCGGCATGGGCATGTCCACCCCGATCGACTGCCGCGACCAGGCCGACCGTGACGCGATGCGCAACCAGGCGCAGTTCCAGGTTGGCGACGACCCCGTCGCCAACCTGTCCGAGATCTCCAATACCGCCACCACCAACTGCACCGACGCCATCGCCCCGGGCGCCTCCGCCTACGACGACGTGCACGCCGCCTCGGACCTCGAGCGGCTACGCACCCTGTGGGACGTGCCCGCGGTCGCGCTCGTGGGAGTCGGCAACGGCGCCCAGGTGGCGCTCACCTACGCGTCGTCGCGGCCGGACAAGGTCGCCCGGCTGATCCTGGACTCCCCGATCGCCTTGGGGGCCGGTGCCGAGGGGGTCGCCGAGCAGCAGGTCAAGGGCCAGCAGGCCGCGCTCGACGCATTCGCCGACCGGTGCGTAGCGCTCAACTGCGCGCTGACTCCCGACCCGAAGGGTGCCGTCAGCGCGCTGCTGGCCGACGCCCGCGCCGGCCGGGGTCCCGGCGGAGCCTCGCTGGCGCAGGTGGCCAACGCCATCGCGGTCGCCCTGGGCTACCCGTCCGGCGGGGACACCGAGACCGTCTCGAGTCTGGCCGACGCGCTGGCGAGCGCGCGGTCCGGCGACGTCAACCCGCTGAACACACTGATCAACCACGCCGACACCACCCAGGACAGCGACGGCCAGTTCGTCAACTCCTGCAGCGACGCCGTCAACCGCCCCACCCCCGACCGGGTTCGTGAACTCGTCGTGGCGTGGGGCAAGCTCTATCCGCAGTTCGGCACGGTCGCCGCGCTCAACTTGGTCAAGTGCGTGCACTGGCCCACGATCTCGCCGCCGGCGCCACCGAAAGACCTGAAGGTCGACGTGCTGCTGGCCGGCGTGCAGAAAGACCCGATCGTCGGCACCGGAGGTGTCGCCGCGACGGCGGCCATCATCATCAACGCCAACGCCGCCAGCAAGCGGGTGATGTGGCAGGGCATCGGGCACGGCGCGAGCATCTATTCGTCGTGCGCGGTGGCGCCGCTCATCGGCTACCTCAACGACGGCAAGCTACCGGGAACCGACGTCTACTGTCCTGCCTGAGTCGCTTGCCCCGGCCCGCTTCGCCCCGGTGTACGGTTCGCTCGTGACGGCAGCTGACTCGACCAGAACCGGAGTGGGTGATCGGATACTGGCTTCATTTCGTCCCCGCACCGGCCCACCCGGCGCCGCGACGATACTGCGGTCGGCATTGTGGCCGGTGGCCATCCTGTCGGTGCTGCACCGCAGTATCCCGCTTTCCCTCAACGGCAACATCACCGACGACTTCAAACCGGTGTACCGGGCGGTACTGAACTTCCGGCACGGCTGGGACATCTACAACGAGCACTTCGACTACGTCGACCCGCACTACCTGTACCCGCCCGGCGGCACGCTTCTGATGGCGCCGTTCGGATATCTGCCCCTCACGCCGTCGCGCTATCTGTTCATCCTGATCAACACCGTGGCGATCCTGATCGCCTGGTATTTGCTGTTGCGGATGTTCAAGTTCACGTTGTCCTCGGTGGCCGCACCCGCCCTGCTGCTGGCCATGTTCTGCACCGAGACGGTGACCAGCACGCTGGTGTTCACCAACATCAACGGCTGCGTCCTGCTCGCTGAGGTGCTGTTCCTGCGGTGGCTGCTGGACGGCTCCCAACCAGGAAAAGTCAATCGTCAATGGTGGGCCGGTGCCGCGATCGGTCTGACGCTGACGCTCAAGCCGCTGCTCGGGCCGCTGCTGTTGTTGCCGCTGCTGAATCGGCAGTGGCGGGCGCTGGTGCCGGCCTTCGTCATTCCGATTGTCATCAACGTCGCCGCCTGGCCGTTGGTGAGCGACCCGATGGACTTCGTCACCCGCACGATGCCCTACATCCTGGGCACCCGGGACTACTTCAACAGCTCAATCGAGGGCAACGGCGTGTACTTCGGCCTGCCCACGTGGCTGATCGTGTCCATGCGGGTTCTGTTCACCCTGCTGGCGATCGGCGCACTGTGGCTGCTGTGCCGCTACTACCGCACCCGCGACCCGCTGTTGTGGCTCGCGAGCTCGACGGGGGTGCTGCTGTTGTGGTCGTGGCTGGTGCTGTCGCTGGCCCAGGGCTACTACTCGATGATGCTGTTCCCGTTCCTGATGACCGTGGTGCTGCCCAACTCGCTGATCCGCAACTGGCCGGCCTGGCTGGGCATCTACGGCTTCATGACCCTGGACGACTGGCTGATCTACAAGTGGATGAGGTACGGACGTGCGCTGCACTACCTCAAGATCACTTACGGCTGGTCGCTGCTGCTGATCGTGGCGTTCACCGTGCTGTACTTCCGCTACCTGGACGCCAAGGCCGAGAACCGGCTGGACGACGGGATCGACCCGGCATGGCTGACGGCCGAGCGCGACGGCGCTAGCGTGGAGGCATGAACCCGAAGGTGCAACTGAGCGACGCGGAGTGGCGTCAAAAACTCAACCCTGCGGAGTTCGAGGTGCTTCGCCGCGCGGGCACCGAGCGGCCGTTCACGGGCGAATACACCGACACCACCACCGAGGGTGTCTACGAATGCCGGGCCTGCGGTGCCGAATTGTTCCGCAGCACGGAGAAATTCGCGTCGCACTGCGGCTGGCCGTCATTCTTCGACCCGTCGAGCTCCGATGCGGTGATCTTGCGTTCGGACACCTCGCTGGGGATGACACGCACGGAGGTGCTGTGCGCCAACTGCCACAGCCATCTGGGTCACGTGTTCACCGGTGAGGGCTACCCGACGCCCACCGACCAGCGCTACTGCATCAACTCCATCTCGCTGCGCCTGGTCCCGACGGGCGGTTAGCGCCCGATCGCGATCGCGCCCGCGACACATAACCAGTTGCGACGACACGCCGAAGCGCATCGCAACAGCTTATGTTTCGCAGTACCGCCGGCGGATGAGGGCGTCGCGCACCCGTCGCACGACATCCTCTGGCTTGTCTTCGGCGATCACCCGAATGACGATCCAGCCAAGCGCTTCCAGCTTGCGTATCCGCCACTGGTCTCGGGCGTACTGGCGTCGGTCGGTGCGGTGCTGGTCACCGTCATACTCGGCGGCCACTTTGTATTTCTCCCAACCCATATCCAGCAGGCCAACCGTTCGCCAGTTCTCGCTCACCGGTATCTGTGTCCGCGGAGCGGGCAATCCGGCATCGCTCAGCAAGAGCCGCAGCCACGTTTCTTTCGGCGAGGCGGCACCCGCATCGACGAGCGGAAGCGCCGAGCGTAAGGACTCGCGCAGTAATTGATTAGGTTTTTCTGTTTGGTTTGTTCACACTTGTGGTATGACGCTGCCTGCTGTGGACTCCGATCCGGTCGCCGCCCGTTTGTCGTTGATCCGCCCGCATCTGGATGAGCGGGCGTGGCGGTTGTTGCTCGGCGCGGAGGCCAAGGTGCTGGGTCGGGGCGGGATCAAGCTGGTCGCGGCGGCCGCTGGGGTGCATCCGGATACCGTGGCGGCAGGTGTGCGCGAGTTGGATTACGACGAACCGATTCCGGGGCGGGTGCGCCGGCCGGGTGCGGGTCGCCCGCCAGTGGCGGTGACCGATCCCGATCTGGTCGCCGCGCTCGATGCGCTGGTGGATCCGGTCTCGCGGGGCGATCCGGAATCGCCGTTGCGGTGGACGACCAAATCGACGGGCAAGCTGGCCGCCGAGCTGATCGCCAGGGGGCATCGAGTGTCCGCGCGGACGGTGGCCAAGCTGCTCAAACAGGCTGGTTACAGCCTGCAGGCGAACTCGAAAACCATTGAAGGCGCCCAGCATCTGGATCGGGATGCCCAGTTCGGCTATCTCAACACGCAAGTCGAACGATTCCAGGCCGGCGGGTATCCGGTGATCAGCGTGGACACCAAGAAGAAGGAACTCGTCGGCAACTACAAAGCTGCTGGCCGTGAATGGGAGCCCGCCGGGGCACCGCGCACGGTGCAGGTGCACGACTTCGCCGACAAGCAGCTGGGCAAGGTGGCTCCCTACGGGGTCTACGACATCGGCGCCAATACCGGCTGGGTCAACGTCGGCACCGACGCCGACACCGGCCAGTTCGCCGTGGAATCGATCCGCCGCTGGTGGACCACGATGGGCGCTGCCAGCTATCCCGGATCGGACAAGCTGCTGATCACCGCCGACTCCGGTGGCTCCAACGGATCCCGGCTACGGCTGTGGAAAACCGAACTCGCCGCCTTCGCCGCCGAGACCGGACTCGACATCACCGTCTGCCACCTACCGCCGGGCACCTCCAAATGGAACAAGATCGAACACCGGCTGTTCTCCGCGATCAGCCGCAACTGGCGCGGACGCCCCCTGGAATCCCACGAGGTAGTCATCGAAACTCTCAGGGCAACAACCACATCCACCGGACTGACCGTGAACGCGGTGCTCGACACCACCACCTACGAGCGTGGTATCAAGATCACCGACAAGCAAATCGCCGCCCTCGAAGCCACCCAACTGCACCGTCACGAGTTCCACGGCGACTGGAACTACACACTCACGGCCGACCACACCGCGACACGCCCCACGGAACCCAGCTAATTACTGCGCGCTCCCTAACCGCCGCAGACCCCGCGCGCCCCGGTATCGCTCGCACAGCGACAACACCTCCTCGACGCGAAACGGGGTCGCGCGCATCAGGGCATCGAGCCGCGCCACGGCCTCGCCGATGGGCAATCGCCTACCCAAGTCGAACGCCGTCCGGGCGAGAGTGGTCACCGGTAGACCCGCGACCCGGGTCACCTCATCCGGCCCGACCCGGTGATTACGGGTGACCACGCCGACCGGAGCGTGCTGGTTACGCCATATCAGCTCGACGGGCTCGTCTTCGTCGATCCAGTCCGATCCGTGCAATGCCGCCGCGGCAAGGCCGGCCAGGACGCCGCGGCGGCGCGACCACAACCATGCCGCCGTCGAGCGCGTCCGCAGCGACGGCGCGGCACCCGTGGCAACGAAAACGTCGGGATGGATCGCCCGGAACCCGGTGCGCAGTTGATACGGGCTCAGCCTGCCCTGCCGCACAGCCTCGCTGCCCCTGAATGCCTCGTCCACATGATGAAAGACGTCAGCGCACCCGGCCCGGATCCGCCAGACATCAACCACTGCGACGCTTTTCGGCGTGTCCTCGCAGACGTTTATGTGTCGCGGCGGACGCGGCGGACGCGGCGGACGCGGCGGACGCGGCGGACGCGGTGGATCCGGCGGCCCCGGCGGCCCTAGTCCACGCGGGTGGCGTGAACCTCCCAGAACGGGGCGTGCACCCTGCCCCCGACCAGCCACGGTTCCATCGACCGGAACCGCTCGAGCAGGGCCCGGGCCTGCTCGGCCATGTCGGGATTGCGCGCGGCCATCATCTCGATGGTCTCGACGCTCATGTTGACCAGGTAGGTGGTCGGGCCCAGGTAGGTGATCTCCCAGCCGCCCGAGGGCAGCACGTCACGAAAGTCGTCCTCGGACAGCGATCGCATCATGGTGAAGCCGTTGACGTCATGCGCGCCGAACTCGAACATGTACAGCCGCGCGCCCGGCCTGGTGGCGCGGTGCAACGACCGCACGTAGGACTTCTGCAGCTCGGGATCGGTGCTGAACGTGTGGTAGAAGGCGCAGTCCACGACGGTGTCGAAGCGGCCCTTCAGCCCGTCCAGCCGCGTGGCGTCGGCCAGTTCGAAGTTCACCGACACCCCGGCATTGCGCGCGTTCTCCCGGGCCCGCTCCAGGGCAGCCGCCGAGCCGTCGATACCGGTAGCCGTGTAGCCCTTGGCCGCGTAGTAGATGGCATGGTGACCCGGCCCGGTGCCGGGGTCCAGCACCTCACCCTTGACCGCGCCCAGGGCGACGAGCCGCTGGACCACTGGCTGCGGGCCGCCGATGTCCCACGGTGTGGCCGCCGGTAGCCCATTCGACAGCCGCTCGTCACGGTACATCTCCTCGAACCGGGTGGGGTCGGCCGAAGCTGGTTGGTTCATGCGTCTCCTCATTTCCACTGGACGACATTTTCCACTGGGCGACATTTTCCACTGGGCGACATCGCCGATATGTCGACACTGATCGCGGCGCGACTCTCAGCGGCGAATCGCTTTCACCACCTGGACGGCACGTCGACCACGGTTGAGTTTTTCAGTGTGAACATCGTCGAATCCTGCCGTACGACAACACGCGGCGAACGAGCCGGCCTGTTGGTCAGTCCATCCGTGGCTGGCCAGCCCCGTAGCACCAGGGCGAACGCGGCGCTCGATCGCGAAGAATCGCCCGCCCGGGGACAGCACTCGTCGGACCTCGGCGAGTCCCGCGCCGACATCCGCCCAGTGGTGCACAGTCGCAACCGACCACACAACTGTCGCAGAACGGTCCGGCAGCGGCAGGTTTTCCGCGCTGCCCTGCAGCCAGCTGATACCTGGTCGGTCGCGGGTCACACGCCGGGCCATTCCGAGCATCAGCCTCGCGGGATCGACGCCGACGACACTTGCACCGCGACGGGCAGCTTCTCTGACGGAATCGCCTGGGCCACAACCAATGTCCACAACCTGGTCGGAACTCGACAACGACGCCAGGTCGACCACGAACCGGGCGCGAGCACGGCCCGCAACCAGCATGGTGAGCGCGGCGAAAAATCCCTTTGGCCCGGCAAAACCAGGATGATCGGCATGATGGTTGGCCGGGGCGGCCGGCGAGATGTCCATGGCTGTCCTTCTGCGATGTGGTCTTCCAGACAGCTTGCAGGTTCAGGTGAGGTTGAAGTCAAATGACGGGATGGATCTGATTCCGATCGGCCAGGCGGCGGGTCAGCTGGGGCTCAGTACGTCGGCGCTGCGGTACTACGACGAACGCGGACTGGTGTGTCCGCCGGTCAGGCGAGCCGGGCGACGCATGTACGGACCGGAGGAGCTGCGTCGGCTGGCGTTCGTCAAGATCGCCCACCAGCTCGGACTCCCCCTCGAGACTGCGGCGGCTGTCCTCGACGCTCCCGGCCCGCAGTGGCGGCAGACTGTTCGCGCGCAGATCGCCGAACTTGACGACGTGATCGCACATGCGCGAGCAGCGCAAAGGTTCCTTACCCACGCGATGAACTGCCCGACCGACCATCCCGCTCGCCAATGCGCCACGATGGTCGCCGCGCTGGACCGGCTCGTCGACGGGGCAACGGTCGATGAACTCGCCGCCGAGCACACGGAGCAGCCGTCACCCCTCCCACGTGCACGTTCGGCGTGCACGCCTCCCACGTGCACGTCAGGCGTGCACGTCAGGGCAGGGCGTTCACCAACTGATCGACCGCCACGCGCGGCCCCGTGAAGAACGGCGTCTCCTCGCGGGTGTGCCGGCGGGCGTCGGTGGCGCGCAGCTCCCGCATCAGGTCGACGATGCGGTGCAGTTCGGGGGCTTCGAACGCCAGGATCCACTCGTAGTCCCCCAGCGCGAACGCCGGCACCGTGTTCGCGCGGACATCCTTGTACTCCCGCGCGGCCATACCGTGCTCGGAGAGCATGCGGCGACGCTCCTCGTCGGGCAGCAGATACCACTCGTAGGACCGCACGAACGGATACACGCAGATGTAGGCGCCGGGCTCCTCGCCGGCCAAAAACGCCGGGATGTGACTCTTGTTGAACTCGGCCGGGCGATGCAGCGCCACGCTGCTCCACACCGGCGTGCAGGCCCGGCCCAGTGTGGTGGTGCGCCGGAAGTCGGCGTACGTGGCCTGCAGCGCCTCGACGGTCTCGGCGTGGGTCCAGATCATGAAGTCGGCGTCGGCCCGCAGGCCGGCCACGTCGTAGAGGCCGCGCACCACGACGCCGCGCTCCTCCTGCACCTTCAGGAACGTCGCCGTATCGTCGACGACCTCGTGCCTCGAGTCCTCACCGAGCGCGCCCGGGCTTACGGAAAACACCGAGAACATCAGGTAGCGCACCGTCGCATTCAGCGCGTCGTAGTCGAGCTTGGCCATGGGACCTATCGTGCCACTTCCGCGTCGAGAGCCTGCACCGCGCGACCCGCCGAGCCAACGCACGCCGGCACGCCGATGCCGTCCAGGTAGCTGCCCGCCACGGCGAGCCCCGGCGGCAGCCCCGAGCGGACCTCGGCGACCAGGTCGGCGTGGCCGGGCCCGTACTGCGGCATCGCGGCAAGCCAGCGCTGCACGCGGGCGTCGACCGGCTCGACGGTCAGCCCGAACACGGTGGACAGGTCGCCCATCGCCCAATCCAGCAGCTCCTCGTCGGATGCGGACTCGGCCAGCCCGTCGCCGAAGCGCCCGAACGACAGACGCAGCAGCTGGATGTCCTCGCGGGCGCCCCCCTTGCGCCCCCATTTTCGGGTAGACAATGTCACCGCCTTGGCCCGCAACCGCTCCCCGCTGGCCACCAGCACCCCGGAGCACTGCGGAAACGGCGTGTCTCCGGGCACCGCGAGCGCCAGCACGGCCGACGACGCACTCGTGATCCGGGCGGCGGCCGCGGCGGTGCGCGGGGCGACGCCGGCCACCAGTTGTGCCGCCCGCACCGGCGGAACCGCAAGCACGACCGCGTCGGCGTGCCATCGTGCACCTGCTTCGTCGCGCAGGTCCCAGCCGGGCCCGGCACGGTCGAGCCGGCGCACCGCAGCGCGGACCCAGCGCAGCCCGCTGCGCCGGACCAGCTCGTCGACCAGCACCTGATAGCCGCCGTCGATCGCCCCGAACACCGGCACGCCGGTGGCCGGAGGCAACGCCTGCCGGACCGCGTCGGTCAGGCAGGCGGCGCCGCGGTCGAGGGCCGCCGCCACGCCGGGGGCTGCCGCGCGCAGGCCGATCGTCGCCGCCGAACCCGCGTACACCCCGCTGAGCAGCGGATCCACCGAGCGGGCCACCACCTGATCGCCGAAGCGGTCGCCCACCAGGTCGGCGACCGCCGGGTCGGCGCCAGGACGCCAGTCCAGCGGGCGGACGGGCTCGGACTCGATGCGCGCGACGGTGGCCTCGTCGACCAGTCCGGCCATCGACGCCGACGACGACGGGATCCCGACGACGGTGCCAGCCGGCAGCGGATGCAACCTCTGCCCGCTGTAGATCAACGGCCGCGCGCCGGTGGTTGCCAGCTGGCGCCCGGACAGGCCGAGTTCGGCCAACAGCGCGGGCATCTCGGGCCGGCGCAGCACGAACGCCTCGGCGCCGACGTCCATCGACTGACCCCCGACACGTTCGCTGCGCAATATCCCGCCGAGCCGGTCACCGGGCTCGAACAGCGTGATGTCGGCGTCCGCATTGGCGGCGCGCAGCCGATAGGCCGCCGTCAAGCCCGAAATCCCTCCCCCGACAACGCAATACGAGCGGAATCTCATAGCGAGTGGACCAGTGACACCAACTCGGTCAGCACGCCCGGATCGGTTTCCGGCAGCACCCCGTGGCCGAGATTGAAGACGTGGCCGGCCGCTCCCGCGTCGACGGCGCGGCGTCCGTCATAGACCACTGCGCGTGCGGCGCGCTCCACCGCCGGCCAGCCGGCCAGCAGGACCACCGGGTCCAGGTTGCCCTGCAGCGCCGTCCCGGGGCCGACGCGGGAGGCGGCAGCGGCCAGCGAGGTGCGCCAGTCCACACCCACCACCGTGGCGCCGCAGTCCGACATCGCGCCCAGCAGCTCGGCCGTGCCGACCCCGAAGTGGGTCATCGGCACGCCGTAGCCGGCCAGTTCGGCGAACACCCGCGCGCTGTGCGGCTGCACGTAGGCGCGGTAGTCGGCCAGCGACAGCGCCCCAGCCCACGAATCGAACACCTGGATCGCGTCCACCCCGGCGTCGAGTTGGGCCCGCAGAAAACCGACGGTGATGTCGGCCAACTTGCCCAACAGCGCGTGCCAGGTCTCGGGTTCGGCCAGCATCATCGCCTTGGTGCGGGCGTGGTGGCGGCTCGGGCCGCCCTCGATCAGGTAGGACGCCAGGGTGAACGGCGCGCCGGCGAACCCGATCAGCGGGACCTCCCCGAGTGCGGCCACCAGCAACCCCACCGCGTCGGAGACCGTCTGGATACGTTGCGGGTCAAGCGGTTTGAGCTCGTCGACGTCGGCGGTGGTGCGCACCGGCGCGGCAATGACCGGCCCCACACCCGCGACGATGTCCAGGTCGATACCGGCGCCGAGCAGCGGCACCACGATGTCGGAGAACAGGATCGCCGCGTCGACGCCGTGACGGCGAACCGGCTGCAGGGTGATCTCGCACACCAACTCGGCGTCGAAGCAGGCGGCCAGCATGTTGTGGTTGGCGCGCAACGCGCGGTATTCGGGCAGCGAACGCCCGGCCTGCCGCATGAACCACACCGGAGCCCGACTTGTTGTGCGGCCGGTCACGGCGGCCAGATAGGGCGACTCGGGTAGGTCGCGACGCGTGTTCATCGGCCTCAATGCTGCCACGACCGGGCACCGCGGTGTGCGCAGCGGTCTTCCGGGCGACATCAATGCGCAAACCGCCCGTGTGGTGCTCGCTGGGGCCGCGGACGACCGTTGCGTAGCATCAAGAACCGCAACCGCTCAGCACGAGTCGATCAACGTTCAGGAGCCCGGATGCCTGTCAGTCTTCCGCCGGTCAACTACGACGAATTCCCCAGCCTGCGTTGTGAACCCGGCGAGAACGGCGTGCTGAGGATCGTGCTCGACGCGCCCGGGCTGAACTCGGTCGGGCCACAGATGCACCGCGACCTCGCCGACATCTGGCCGGTGATCGACCGCGACCCCGACGTGCGAGTGGTTCTGGTGCACGGCGAGGGCAGGGCGTTCTCCTCGGGCGGCAGCTTCGATCTGATCGCCGAGACCATGGGCGAATACGAGGGCCGGATGCGCATCCTGCGCGAGGCCCGCGACCTGGTGTTCAACATGATCAACTGCGACAAGCCGGTGATCTCGGCGATCCGGGGGCCGGCCGTCGGCGCGGGCCTGGTGGTGGCGCTGCTGTCCGACATCTCGGTGGCGGGCCGCACCGCCAAGCTGATCGACGGGCACACCAAGCTCGGGGTGGCCGCGGGTGACCACGCCGCGATCTGCTGGCCGCTGCTGGTCGGCATGGCCAAGGCCAAGTACTACCTGCTCACCTGCGAGACGCTGCTCGGCGAGGAGGCCGAACGCATCGGGCTGGTCTCGAAGTGCGTCGACGACGACGACGTGCTCGCCACGGCCACCCGCATCGCCGAGAACCTCGCGCAGGGCGCCCAGACCGCGATCCGCTTCACCAAGCACAGCCTCAACCACTGGTACCGCATGTTCGGCCCGACCTTCGAGACGTCCGTCGGCCTGGAATTCCTCAGCTTCAGCGGTCCCGACGTGGCCGAAGGCCTGGCCGCGCACCGCGAGAAACGCCCCGCGAACTTCACCGGCACCACCACCTGAGCAGCGCCGATACCTCCTCCGACGCCTCCTCCCTCGCGACCGGCGGGCCAACATCACGGCTCGGTCGCGACGGCGCGCCGTTCGGCGTGGCTGCCGCGGCGTGTCGGGCCGGGGGTCTACCGTCGAACGTTGTGAGACGCGCCGACGACGACGCAGAGCGTCAGCGATGAGGAGGAATGGCGCCAGTGAGCTCGGCTGAACCGGCCCCGTTCCGCGAGGCAGTCGCGGCGATGAACACCGTCAGCGTGCGGCCGGAGATCGAACTGGGCCCCATCCGGCCGCCGCAGCGGCTGGCACCTTACAGCTACGCACTGGGCGCCGAGGTGAAACACCCCGACCTCGAGATCGTCCCGGAGCGCTCCGAGGGTGACGCGTTCGGCCGGCTGATCCTGTTGTACGACCCCGACGGCGCCGACGCCTGGGAAGGTACGTTGCGCCTGGTCGCCTACATCCAGGCCGACCTGGACGCCAGCGAGGCCGTGGACCCCATGCTCCCCGAGGTGGCGTGGAGCTGGCTCAACGACGCGCTGGAGTCGCGCCTGCAGCACGTCACCGCGCTGGGCGGCACCGTCACGGCCACCACCTCGGTGCGCTACGGCGACATCTCCGGGCCGCCCCGCGCCAACCAGCTCGAGCTTCGGGCATCGTGGACCGCGACCACCCCCGACCTGGGCGTCCACGTCGAGGCGTTCTGCGAGGTGCTCGAGCACGCCGCGGGCCTGCCGCCGGCCGGGGTCACCGACCTGAGCTCGCGCTCACGCGCCTGACATGTTCGAACCGTCGGCCACCAGGCCCGGTAACGCCGCAGCGGCAGAAACCGGCAGCAACGCGCCCGACAACACCGAACCCGCCCCCGCCCCCCTGTTGCACCCGGCAGCCGGGCTGCCCGAGCTGTCGGTCAGTGTCCGCGAGATCGGGGCGGCCGCCGAACTGCTGGGCCGCGGCCACGGCCCGTTCGCGGTGGACGCCGAGCGTGCTTCGGGTTTTCGCTACTCGAACCGGGCCTATTTGATCCAGATCCGGCGGGCCGGCGCCGGGACCGTGCTCATCGACCCGGTCAGCCATGGCGCCGACCCGCTGCAGGCGCTGCGGCCGGTGGTCGAGGTGCTCGGCACCGACGAATGGATCCTGCACTCAGCCGACCAGGACCTGCCGTGCCTGGCCGAGGTCGGCATGCGACCCCCCAAGCTCTACGACACCGAGCTGGCCGGGCGGCTGGCCGGCTTCGAACGGGTGAATCTGGCCGCCATGGTCCAACGGCTGCTGGGTTACGGGCTGGCCAAGGGTCACGGCGCGGCCGACTGGTCCAAGCGACCACTGCCCGCCGAGTGGCTCAACTACGCGGCCCTGGACGTCGAACTACTCATCGAACTGCGCGAGGCGATCTCGCAGGTTCTGGCCGAGCAAGGCAAATCCGATTGGGCCACACAGGAATTCGATCACCTGCGCAATGCTGGACTGATGGACGTGGCCCCGGCCACCCGGCGGGACCGGTGGCGACGGACATCGGGCATCCACCGGGTGCGTGACCGGCGGGCCCTGGCCGCGGTACGCGAGCTGTGGTCGGCCCGCGACCGCATCGCGGCGCGCCGCGATGTCGCGCCGCACCGGGTCCTGCCGGATTCGGCCATCATCGACGCCGCGGTCGCCAACCCGACGAGCGTCGAGGAACTCGTCGCGCTGCCGGTCTTCGGCGGGCGCAACCAACGGCGCAGCGCCGCGGTGTGGTTGGCGGCGCTGCAGGCGGCTCGCGAGAACCGGCATCCGCCGCCGGACGCCGAGTCGCCGAACGGGCCGCCACCCGCGTCGCGGTGGAGCAGGCGCAAACCCGAGGCGGCGGCACGGCTGGAGGCGGCCCGGGCCGCGCTGGCGGAGGTGTCACGGCGGGTGGGCGTCCCGACCGAGAACCTCGTCTCGCCCGACCTGGTGCGACGGCTGTGCTGGGACTGGGAGGCCCCCCGAGAGGGGACGGCCGACGCGGACGTCGACGAGTTCCTGCGCAACGGGCAGGCGCGAACCTGGCAGCGCGAGCTGGTGGTCGCCGTGCTTGCGCGTGCGGTGCAGCAGGCCGACACCGACCGCGGTGCCGAAGAACCGGACTAGTCCAGGTGCTCGCGGATCTCCGCTTCGGCGACCCCGCTGCCCAGGGCTGCGACCCAACCGGTGATCCGCCGGGCCACATCCTGATCGGTCAGCCCCAGGTCGGCCAAGAGCTCACCGCGCGAGGCGTGCTCGAAGAATTCCTGCGGTAGCCCGACGTCGCGGCACGCCACGTCGATCTCCCGTCGGCGCAGCGCAGCGGACACCGCCGCACCCACGCCGCCGTTGACCCCGTTGTCCTCGAGCGTGACCACCAGCTTGTGCCGGCCCGCCAGTTGCAGGACACCGTCGGACACCGGCAGCACCCAACGCGGGTCGATCACGGTCACGCCGATCCCCTGATTGTGCAGCCGCCTGGCCACCGCGATCGCCATCGCGGCGAACGCCCCGACTCCCACCAGCAGGACGTCATGGTTGACCCCGCCGGCCGGCACCGCGAGCACATCGACGGCCGAGACCCCCGACCCTTGGCGCTCCAGGGCCGGAATATCTTCGCCCACATCCCCTTTGGGAAAGCGGATGGCGGTCGGCCCGTCGTGGACGTCGAGCGCCTCGCCGAGTTCCTCGCGCAGGCGCGTCGCGTCACGCGGAGCGGCCACCCGCATGCCCGGCACGATACCCAAGACCGACATGTCCCACATGCCGTTGTGGCTGGGGCCGTCCGAACCGGTGATCCCGGCCCGGTCGAGGACCATGGTGACGGGCAGCTTGTGCAGCGCCACATCCATCATGATCTGGTCGAACGCCCGGTTCAGGAACGTCGAGTAGATGGCCACCACGGGATGCATCCCGCCCATGGCCAGACCGGCCGCCGACGTCATCGCGTGTTGCTCGGCGATGCCGACGTCGTACAGGCGGTCCGGGAACTGCTGACCGAACGCCGTCAGTCCGGTGGGGCCGGGCATCGCCGCGGTGATGGCCACGATGTCGCGACGCTGCCTTCCGAGGGCGATCAGCGCGTCGGAGAAGGTCGCCGTCCACCCGGGGCCCGCAACCTTGGTGGCCCGGCCGGTGACCGGGTCGATCACCCCGCAGGAATGCATCTGCTCGGCTTCGTCGTCCTCGGCCGGCGCGTAGCCCATCCCCTTGCGGGTGACCGCGTGCACGATCACCGGGCGCCCGAAATCACGGGCATGGCGCAGCGCGACCTCCACCGCGCGTTCGTCGTGGCCGTCGACGGGGCCCACGTATTTGAGCCCCAGGTCGGTGAACAGCAGCTGCGGGGACAGCGAATCCTTGATGCCCGCTTTCACGCTGTGCATGAACCGGTAGGCGACCTTGCCGACGAGCGGCATCGCCCGCAACGCCTCGCGCCCCTTCTCCAGCGCCTGCTCGTAGGCGGGCTGCAGGCGCAGCATGGCCAGATGGTCGGCGACGCCGCCGATGGTCGGCGCATAGCTGCGACCGTTGTCGTTGACGACGATGATCACCGGGCGGCGGGATGCGGCGATGTTGTTCAGCGCCTCCCAGCACATGCCGCCGGTCAGCGCGCCGTCGCCGACCACCGCGACCACGTGGCGGTTGCGGTGACCGCTCAGCTCGAACGCCTTGGCCAACCCGTCGGCATACGACAGTGCCGCACTGGCGTGGCTGGACTCCACCCAGTCGTGCTCACTCTCCGCGCGCGACGGATACCCCGACAACCCGCCCTTTTTGCGCAGGGTCCCGAAGCCGTGGCCGCGCCCCGTCAGCATCTTGTGGACATAGGCCTGATGACCGGTGTCGAAGATGATCGGGTCGTGGGGCGAATCGAAGACGCGGTGCAGCGCCAACGTCAGTTCGACGACGCCCAGGTTGGGTCCCAGGTGTCCCCCGGTGGCAGCGACCTTGTGGATCAGGAACTCGCGAATCTCGGCGGCAAGATCGCGTAGCTGCTGTTGGGAAAGGTGCTGCAGATCGGCGGGCCCACGGATCTGTTCCAGCATCCGGTCAGTCTACGCAGCGACCGCGCCAACAGCAGAGAAGCGGCGAGAGGTAGCCGGCCTAAGGGGGGCCGAAGAGTTCGGCCAGCATCCCGTGAAATTCGGGATCTGCCAGCATCACGACCTCGTCGCCGGCCTGAAGTTGGGTGTCGCCCCGCACCGGCACCAGACCGGTGGTGCGGACCACGATGCTCACCCAGATGTCACCGACCCGGTCGCTGAGCCCCTCGACGGTGCACCCCTCGGCGGCAGATCCCTTGGCGACGCTGAAGCGATGGACCCCCTCCGGTTCGTCCGCGAGCCGGACACCTATCTCCCACGGCTGGGTCTCGACCGTGCGCATCGGCAGCTGCAACAGCCTCGCGACGCCGGGCACCGAGCTGCCTTGCACCAGAACCGAGAAGATCACGACGACGATCACGATGCCGTACAGGCGTTCCGCGTCGGGGACGTGCGCGGCGCGCAGAAACTCGCCGAGCAGGATCGGCACCGCCCCTTTGAGGCCGGCGAACAGGACGAAGACGCGTTCGTTTCGCGCAAGTTCCACGCCCGCCAGGCAGGAGCTCACCGCCAGCGGACGAATCAGCACCGTCAGAGCCACTCCGAGAGCGAGCCCGGGGATCCACACGTCGGGATGGGTGAGAACGTTGAGGTCGACGGTCAGCCCCAGCACGACGAACGCGACGATTTCGGCGAGACCTGCCAGGGCGGCGTGGAAGCGCTTGATCTCGGGCTTGTAGGGCGCGCGAGCGTCGCCGATCACGATGCCGGCGACGAACACGGCCAGAAATCCCGAGCCGTGCGCAAGCGTGGCGATCCCGTACAGCATCAGGCTGGAAGCCAGCGTCCGTAACGGGTACAGACCTTCACTGGGCAGTGCCACGCGGCGCATGAAGGCAAGCAGCGCGCGGCCGCCGAGAACCCCCACGGCCAGGCCGATCGCCATTTGCAGGGCGAATTGAGCCCCCACGCCGGCGAACCCGGCCGCGCTGAGGCCACCGGCCGCGATCAGACTCGTCATCAACGCGATGCCTACCGGATCGTTGGCACCGGATTCGCCCTCCAGGATGGTGCTGCTGCGCCCCCTGATCTCGCGTTTGCCCAGGACGGAGAAGACCACGGCCGGATCGGTGGGCGCCACCGCGGTCGCGACGAGCAACGCGGGGAACCAGCCGACTCCGCACGCGTAGTGCAGCATCAGCGCGGCGCCGGCGGCGGTGAGGGCAGTACCCAGGACGCCGACCGACAGGATGGGAGCGAATGCGGCCCGGAATCGGGCGGGACCGATGTGCATTCCGCCGTCGAACAACACCAGCACCAACGCGACGGTGATGACCCGCTCGACGACCCCCTCCGACGGACGCGCCAACGCGGGCACGGTGTGCACCGCCACCGCCGTTCCGACCAGCATGAGCAGGGGTACCGGAATTTTGACCCGCTCGGTCAGCCGGTTCGCCAGCACCGCAACCAAGCCGACGGCGCTGGCGAACAGGACCATCAGCGCGAAACGCAGGGTCTCGTTCACGATGGCGCAAATCGGACATGGCTCGGGCAGCACCGCATGGGCAATCGACCCGGCTCGACGGCCGCGGACCGTCCTGGGATGGTGAACACCTGAGCCTTTCAGTCGGCCGACAAAGACGTCGCCGACCAGACTTCCCGGCACACCGCGCTGCAGTGTAGCCGCTCTGGACAGGCGTGACCCGCAGAGCCGTTGCGCGTGCCGGTCTCTCGTCGGCCCTAGTGGCGCTTTGACGCGCGAGTCAGCAGTGCCACGCATTCGGTGTGATGGGTGAGCGGGAACGCGTCGAACACCTTGATCTTCTCCACGTGGTACCCCCGCCCGCGGTACAGGCCGATATCGCGCGCAAAAGACGCTGCCTCACAACCGATATGCACCACCCGCGGTACCTCGGCGGCGGCCAGGATGTCGATGACCTCACGCCCGGCCCCGGCCCGCGGCGGATCCAGCACGGCCACGTCGGCCCCGGAGCGCTGCGACGTGAGCGCGCGCCGCACCGAATCGGTGACGACGTCCACCTGCGGCAGGTCGGCCAGCGCCGCCCGGGCCGCGCGGGTCGACGCGCGCGACGTGTCGACCGTCAACACCCGCCCGGACCGCCCCACCGCGTCGGCCAGCGCGGCGGCGAAAACACCCGCACCGCCGTAAAGGTCCCAGGCCACCGCGCCCGCACCCGGCTGCGCCCACTCGGCGATCAGGGTCGTGTAGACCTGCGCCGCGTCGCGGTGAGACTGCCAGAAAGCCGTCACGGGCACCCGCCAACTGCGACCGCCCACCCGCTGCACCGCCTCGTAGCCGCCCTCCACCACCTTGGTGGCGGTCCGGCCTGCCTGCCGCACCGTGCGCACCACGTGGCGGGCACCGTCGTCGTCGACGGCCACGTGCAGCTGTGCGGCCGGCGGCAGGTCGGCTCTGGAGAGGTTCGCGGACAGGCTCTCGGCCAGCCCGTCCAGCATCCCCTCGGACAACTGCGCGCAGCGCAGGTCGGTCACCAAGGTGTCGCTGTGGTAGCGGTGAAAACCGGGGCGGCGGTCCGGGCCCACCGCCAGCCGGACCCGGGTACGCCACCCGGTCGGGTCCGACGCCGACAGCTGCTCGGCCCCCGCGTCCGCGCCGCTCCAGTCGAAACCGCCGAGCCGTTGCAACTGGTTGGCCACGACGCGGGCCTTGAGCACCCGGGCCGCCTCCGGGGCGGCGAACGCCAGATCGCAACACCCTGCGCCGCCCACCCCGGCGATCGGGCACAGCGAGTCGGTGCGATCCTTTGACGGCTCGATCACCTCGACAACCTCGGCGTGCCAATACGATCCGCGGTCCGTGGTGACCCGTACCCGCACCCGCTCGCCGGGCAGCGCATACCGGACGAACACCACCCTGCCCTCGTGGTGCGCCACGCAGCTGCCGCCGTTGGCGGGGGCGCTGGTGACCACCGTCAGCTCGGCCCGGGCCGACGGCGGCACCGGTGTCTCCGCTCGAGACGGTTCGGGCCGCGGTGTCGTGCTCAATCGAAGATTCCGCGGCGGGCATCGCCGGGCGCGGATTGCGGCTGCAGCGCCTGCAGACGCTCCGACGACGTCAGCTGCCAGGGAACCGAGGTCACCATCACTCCGGGCATGAACAACAATCGGCCCTTGAGCCGAAGCGCGCTCTGGTTGTGCAGCACCTGCTCCCACCAGTGGCCCACCACGTATTCGGGGATGAACACCGTCACCACGGTGCGCGGCGACTCGTTGCTGGCGCGCTTGACGTAATCCAGCACCGGACGGGTGATCTCGCGATACGGGGAGGCGATGACCTTGAGCGGCACGCTGATGTCGCTGTCCTCCCACTGGTGCACCAGCTCCCGCGTTTCCGCGTCGTCGACGCTGACGGTCACGGCCTCCAACACGTCGGGCCGGGTTGCCCGGGCGTAGGCCATGGCCCGCCGCGTCGGCAGGTGCAGCTTCGACACCAGCACCACGGCGTGGTTGCGGCTGGGCAGGACGATGTCCTTCTCCTGTTCCGCCGCCTGCGCCAATTCCCGGTTGACGGTGTTGTAGTGCTTACGGATCAGTTTCATCACCGCGAACAGTGCGCTCATGGCGACGATCGCGATCCACGCCCCGGCGAGGAACTTCGTGATCAACACGATGAACAGGACCGTGCCCGTGGACAGCAGCCCGACGGTGTTGACCACCCGCGAGCGCATCATCGTGCGCCGCACCCGCGGGTCGGTCTCGGCACGCAGCAGCCGGGTCCAGTGCCGGACCATGCCGATCTGGCTGAGCGTGAACGAGATGAACACCCCCACGATGTACAGCTGGATCAGTGCGGTGACCTCAGCCCGGAACGCGAGGATCGCCAGCAGTGCCGCCGCCGACAAGAAGAGGATGCCGTTGGAGTACGCCAATCGGTCTCCGCGCGTGTGCAATTGGCGCGGCAGGTAGCTGTGTTGCGCCAGCACGGAACCCAGCACCGGGAACCCGTTGAACGCGGTGTTGGCCGCCAGCACCAGAATCAGCGCGGTCACCGTGGCGATCAGCAGGAACCCGATGTGGAAGCTGCCGAACACCGTCTCCGCCAGCTGCGTGACGAGGGTCTTCTGGTAGTAATCCGGCGGGGTGCCCGTCAGCTGGGTCGCGGGATCGTCGACGAGCTGAACCCCGATCTTCTGGGCCAACACGATGATGCCCATCAGCAGCGTGACCGCGATCCCACCCAGCATCAGCAAGGTCGTCGCCGCGTTGCGCGACTTGGGCTTCTGAAACGCCGGCACCCCATTGCTGATCGCCTCGACACCGGTCAGCGCCGCACAGCCCGAGGAGAACGAGCGCGCCACCAGGAAGGCGAACGCGAAGCCGAGGACCGGTCCGTTCTCGGCGTGCATCTGAAAAGCGGCGGATTCGGCACGCAGAGGATCGCCCAGCACGTAGATCCTGAACAGTCCCCAGCCGATCATGATGACGACCCCGACGATGAACGCGTAAGTCGGGACGGCGAACGCCACCCCCGACTCGCGGATCCCGCGCAGGTTCAGCCCCATCACCAGCAGGATGGCGGCCACGCAGAACCACACCTTGTGTTCCGCCACGACCGGGATGGCCGAGCCGATGTTAGACATCGCCGAAGCCGTCGAAACGGCAACGGTGAGAACATAATCCACCATCAGGGCACTGGCCACCGTCAGGCCGGCGTTGTCACCCAGGTTGGTGGTGACCACCTCGAAGTCTCCGCCGCCGGAAGGGTAGGCATGCACGTTCTGCCGGTAGCTGGCCACCACGACCAACATGACCGCGACCACCGCCAACCCGATCAACGGCGTCAGCGAGTAGGCCGCCACACCGGCCACCGAGAGCATCAGGAAGATTTCCTCCGGCGCGTAAGCCACCGAGGACAGCGCATCGGAGGCGAATACCGGCAGGGCGATGCGCTTGGGCAGAAGTGTGTGAGTCAGCCTGTCGCTGCGAAATGGTCGCCCGATCAGCAACCGGCGAGCGGCGGTGGAAAGTTTGGACACGAGAGCCAAGAGTAAGCCCACCCAGGCCTGCCGGTAGCGTTCTGCAGGCGAGAATGTTCATGAGCCAAATCGGCTGGCCGAACAAGGTTGCCGATAGGTGAACACCAGTAGGACCAGCCGAGAGGACCTCAGGTGCGGGTGGTGGTGATGGGGTGCGGCCGGGTGGGTTCGTCGGTGGCCGACGGGCTGTCCCGGATCGGTCACGACGTCGCGGTCATCGACCGCGACAGCACCGCATTCAACCGGCTCAGCCCGGAGTTCGGCGGGGAGCGGGTGCTCGGACAGGGTTTCGACCGCGATGTCCTGCTGCGGGCCGGCATCGAAGAGGCAGAGGCATTCGCCGCGGTGTCGTCCGGCGACAACTCCAACATCATCTCGGCTCGGCTGGCGCGGGAGACGTTCGGCGTGCAGCGCGTTGTCGCCCGCATCTACGACGCCAAGCGGGCCGAGGTCTACGAACGCCTCGGGATTCCCACGATCGCCACGGTGCCGTGGACGACCGATCGCCTGCTCAACGCGCTGCTGCGCGACACCGAGATCACCAAGTGGCGCGACCCCACCGGTACGGTCACCGTCGCTGAGGTCGTCCTGCACGAGGAGTGGATGGGCCACCGGGTGACCGATCTCGAGCAGGCCACCGGTTCCCGCGTGGCGTTTCTGATTCGCTTCGGGGCGGGAGTGCTGCCGGAACCGAAAACGGTCATCCAGGCCGGCGATCAGATTTATATCGCCGCCATCTCCGGGCGCGCCGCCGAGGCGGTGGCCATCGGCGCCCTGCCGCCCAGTGAGGACCTCGAGTCAGGCGCGGGTCAATGAGGCGCGGCGCGGCCGGGGCTCCGGGGTGGCTCAGATGAAGGTGGCTGTCGCCGGGGCAGGCGCGGTCGGTCGCTCGGTCACCCGCGAGCTGATCGGCAACGACCACGAAGTGACCCTGATCGAGCGCAATCCCGATCACGTCGACGTGGACGCCATCCCGGCCGCCAACTGGCGCCTGGGCGACGCCTGCGAACTGAGCCTGCTGGAGTCGGTGCACCTCGAGGCTTTCGACGTGGTGGTCGCGGCGACCGGCGACGACAAGGCCAACGTCGTGCTCAGCCTCCTGGCCAAGACCGAGTTCGCGGTCCCTCGCGTCGTGGCCCGCGTCAACGATCCGCGCAACGAATGGCTGTTCACCGACGCCTGGGGGGTGGACGTCGCGGTGTCCACACCTCGCATGCTGGCGTCGTTGATCGAGGAGGCTGTCGCCGTCGGCGATCTGGTGCGGCTCATGGAGTTCCGCCGAGGTCAGGCCAATCTGGTCGAGATCACCTTGCCCGACGACACCGTGTGGGGCGGCAGGCCGGTGCGCAAGCTGCAGTTGCCGCGGGACGCCGCCCTGGTCACCATCCTGCGCGGTCCGCGCGTGATCGTGCCCGAGGCCGACGAGCCGCTCGAAGGCGGCGACGAGTTGCTCTTCGTCGCCGCCCCCGAGGTCGAAGAGGACCTGCGCGAACTGCTGCTGCCGAGCGCCCAGCGGACCGGGCCGGGCGAACCCGCGCCGGGCGACTAGTCGGCGCGGCGGGCCTCGGCGTCGTCGACAGCGGAGATGGCGCGCTGGGCCGACCTGTAGGCCGCGTACGTGACCAA
>NZ_JBYCLC010000279.1:0-2466 GCF_057473685.1 Mycobacterium sp. TH-M116
TCTCGGGCTTTCGGTGTCTCTCGGGCTTTCGGTGTCTCTGGGGGCTTCGGGGCTTCGGCGGCCGGCTCCGGTGCGGCCCGCCGGCCGCTCTCCCACCACGGCGTGGCCAGCTCGCGGCGGCCGCGGAGGGGCTGCTCCTGCGCCGGCAGGGTGGGAACCTCGGTGATGCCGCTCGAGCCCGGGTTGCGGCGCGGCAACAGGGTGACCGTCGGGCCCGATCCGCTCGGGGGCGCCGGCTCGGGCCCGGACACCGGATCCGCCGACGGGGCGCCGGCAGGTTCGGCGCCCGTCGCGGCGACCGACAACGCCCGCGGCCCCGACGCCCGCGGCGCCTCCACCGGGGCCGGCGGCGCCTCCATCGGGGCCGGCGCCACGCCGTCGAGCACGGCCTGCGGCAGGTAGATCTCGGCCGTCGTGCCGGACCCGGTTTCGTGGCCCGCCGGGCCGCGCAGCCCGACCCGGATGCCGTGCCGGGCGGCGATCCGGCCCACCACGAACAATCCCATGTGCCGGGCATTGTCGGGAGTGGGATCAGGGGCGACGTCGCCGCCCTCCTGTAGCCGCGTGTTGGCGATGCGCCGGTCAGCGTCGCTCATGCCCAGGCCCGCGTCGGCGATCCGCAGCAGCACGCCGCCGTCACCGCCGGGTGTGCCGGATACCCGGACCGGCGTCGTCGGCGGCGAGTAGCTCAGCGCGTTGTCGATCAGCTCGGCGAACAGGTGGATCACGCCCCCGGCAACGGCACCGACCAGCGCGCAGTCGGGCAGCCCGAGGATCTCGACCCGGCGGTAGTCCTCCACCTCGGACACCGCGGCGTTGACCACCGTCGACAGCGGCACCGGTTCGCGCTGGTCACGCGCGAGCTGCGCACCGGCAAGGACCAGCAGGTTGGCGCTGTTGCGGCGCAGCCGGGCGGCCAGGTGATCCAGCCGGAACAGGCTGTCCAGGCGTTCGGGGTCCTGTTCGTCGCGCTCCAGCCGGTCGATGAGCGACAGCTGCTGGTCGACCAGGGACCGGCTGCGCCGCGACATGGTTTCGAACATGTCGTTGACCAGCAACCGCAGCCGAGCCTCGTCGCCGGCCAGCAGCAGCGCCCGGGTGTGCAGCTCGTCGACCGCGTGCGCGACCTGGCCGATCTCCTCGGTGGTGTGCACCGGCAGCGGTTGCGGGACCGGTTCGGCGCCACCCGCCTTGACCCGGGCCACCTCCTCTTCGAGGTCGGTGTGCGCGACGGTGAGCGCGCCGTCGCGCAGCACGCGCAGCGGCACGACGAGCGCACGCGCCACCAGCAGGACGACGATCACTGCGATCAGGATCGCCGCCGCCACCAGGACGGCATCCACGACGGCGGCGTCGTGCCGGTCGGCGGCCTCGGCGCGCACCGACGTGGTGATCGAAGCCGTCGTGTCGTCGATGATCCGGCCGGCAACGTCGTCGGTGGTCTGTATCGAGCGCAGCAGATCCGGGTTGTCGACGAGCACGCTGGCCGGATCGGACAGGATCGCCATCCGGGTCACCATCTGCTGCTGCAGCGCCTTGGCTTCGGGTGAGCCGACCCCGAGCACCTGGCTCATCCCGAACAGCGTCGACGGTTCGGTGCCGGCCAGGGTGATCATCGACGTCCGCAGCGCCGGCTCGGGCAGATCGGCCCCCCGGGTGACCAGGATCTTCTGCATCGTCATCTGCCCGCGGGCCCCCACCGCCCGGCTCAGGCCCTGAGTCTGGGTGCGGATCCGCTGGTCGTCGACGCGCACCGAGGCGTTGATGACGTCCTCGGCCGTCAGCAGGAGCGGGGCGTAGGTGGTGATCCGCTCCCGCAGGCCGATGCTGTTGTCGGCCACCTCGTCCAACAGCGCCCGACCGCCGTTGAGCAGCGTGTCGACCCCCGACCGGACGTCGGGGGTGACGTCGGTGTCGGCCAGCCGCTGCTGCAGTTCGTACTTGCGCGCCTCATAGTTCTTCGCGGCGCCCGCGACGTCACGACCGGTCGAGCCCGCCAGCAGAGCGACGTCCATGGCGGACATGTATTTGGTGACCGCCGGCAGCACGTCCGCGCGGGCAGCAGCCAGCTTGAGGTCTCCGGAGTTGGCCATCGCGCCGTGGACCCTCAGCACGCCGAAAACTGTCGCCAGGATCAGCGGCACCAGCACGATCGCCAGCACCTTCCAACGGACCGGCCAGTTCCTCAACGACCAGGCCGCCGGGCGTTCCGCTCGACGCCCGTCGGGCGCGGGGGCCGGGGTGGACCCGGGCGGTGCCGCCGCGACCAGACGGGCCGGGCGGGTGAACATGGTCACGCGGGTGCGGCCGCGTGACCGGCCGCTGCGCTCGCGTTCAGCGCCAAGACAAACCAGAGACTCATGAAACTTCCTGCTTTATTCCACCCGCCGAGCGCAGAGGGCGCGAACGGTCAACACGTGGCAACCCGACGAGTATGACAGCCCACGGCCCAGGTCACCAGAATCG
>NZ_JBYCLC010000280.1:0-3002 GCF_057473685.1 Mycobacterium sp. TH-M116
CACGCCGGCGTTGAAGCCGCGGCCCTCCGCCCGCAGGATCACCACGTGGGCCTCAGGGCTGTCGCCGGCCGCCGTGATCGCGTCGGCAAGCTCGAACCAGCCGCGCGAAGGGATGGCGTTGACGGGCGGGAAGTCCACGGTGACCGCGACTATCCCCGGTTCGGTGGTGGTGGATGTGATCGGCATGGCACTCCTGGGGGCGTGGCTACCTAAGCAAGCACTTGCTTGGTACGCTAGCACAGTGACCCGCGCCGAAGGAGGCCTCCCTTCTGGAGGAGTCATCAGTCTGGGATTGGCCGGTCGGGTCGTCCTGGTCACCGGCGGCGTTCGAGGGGTGGGCCTGGGGGTCAGCGCCGTTTTCGCCCGGCAGGGCGCGACCGTCGTCACCTGCGCGCGCCGCGCCGTCGAGGGTCTGCCCTATGAGTTTCACTCGTGCGACGTCCGCGACGACGACGCCGTCAAGGCGCTGATCGACTCCGTGGTCGACAGGCATGGCCGGCTCGATGTGGTGGTCAACAACGCCGGGGGTTCGCCGTACGTGCTGACCGCGGATTCCAGCGCGAATTTCAACCGCAAGATCATCGAGCTCAATCTGATTGGTGCGCTGTACGTTTCGCAGTACGCCAACGACAAGATGCAGGGCCAGGAGCGCGGCGGATCGATCGTCAACATCTGCAGTCTCAGTGGTCGGCGGCCGTCGCCCGGGACCGCGGCCTACGGTGCGGCCAAGGCCGGCCTGGAAAGTCTGACGCAGACGCTGGCGGTGGAGTGGGGGCCCAAGGTCCGGGTGAACGCCTGCGTGGTCGGCATGGTGGAGACCGAACAGTCGGAACTGTTCTACGGTGATGCCGAGTCGATCGCCGCGATTTCGAAGAACGTGCCCCTGGGCCGTTTGGCCAAGCCGGATGATGTCGGTTGGGCCGCGGCGTTTTTGGCGTCGGACGCGGCGTCCTACATCAGCGGCGCCTCGCTGGAGGTGCACGGCGGCGGCGAACCGCCGCACTATCTCGCCACAACGAACGCCAGCGCAGTCAAGTAGAGGAGACACGAACAATGGGGTTGGTGGACGGCCGCGTCGTCATCGTCACCGGAGCCGGCGGGGGTATCGGGCGCGCGCACGCGCTGGCCTTCGCGGCCGAGGGCGCGCGGGTGGTGGTCAACGACATCGGAGTGGGCCTGGACGGTTCGCCGGCCGGCGGCGGCAGCGTCGCGCAGGGCGTCGTCGACGAAATCACCTCGGCCGGTGGGGAAGCCGTCGCCAACGGGTCCAACATCGCCGACTGGGACCAGGCGGCCGGCCTCGTGCGGGCCGCCGTCGACACCTTCGGCGGCCTGGACGTCGTGGTCAACAACGCCGGCATCGTGCGCGACCGGATGATGGCCAACACCAGCGAAGAGGAGTTCGACGCCGTCATCGCGGTGCACCTCAAGGGGCACTTCGCCATGATGCGGCACGCGGCGTCCTACTGGCGCGGGCTGTCCAAGGAAGGCAAGGCGGTCGACGCGCGGATCGTCAACACCAGCTCCGGTGCGGGCTTGCAGGGCAGCGTCGGGCAGGGCAACTACAGCGCCGCCAAGGCCGGCATCGCGGCGATGACGCTCGTCGGCGCCGCCGAGATGGGACGCTACGGCGTGACGGTCAACGCGATCGCGCCGTCGGCGCGCACCCGCATGACCGAGACCGTCTTCGCCGAGATGATGGCGACCCAGGACCAGGATTTCGACGCCATGGCACCGGAGAACGTCTCGCCGCTGGTGGTCTGGCTGGGCAGCGCCGAGTCCCGCGACGTCACCGGCAAGGTCTTCGAGGTCGAGGGCGGCAAGATCCGCGTCGCCGAGGGCTGGGCGCACGGCCCTCAGATCGACAAAGGAGGCGCCAAGTGGGATCCCGCCGAATTGGGCCCCGTCGTCGCCGACCTGCTGGCCAAGGCGCGCCCGCCGGTCCCCGTCTACGGGGCGTAGCGGGCCGCGGTACTCGCCGAACGTGAACTGGCGGCGAGGATTTCGTCGATTTTTCGCCGTGGCTTCACGCTCGACATGCGCAGGGCAACGCTCAGGGGTCGCAGATGACGATGGGGATGACCCGATCCGTCCACGACCGGTAGTCGCCGAACGACGGGTACATGGCTTCCAGCTTCGGCCAGTATTCTGCGCGCTCATCCTCGGTGGCATCGCGCGCCTGCAACTGCAACACCTCATCCTTGATCTGCACGAAAACGTGGGGATTCGCCTTGAGATTGAGGTACCACAGCGGATGCTTGTCGCTGCCGCCCTTCGATGCGACCAACACCACGCGATCCCTCTCGCGCAGGTACAGCAGCGGGCTCACCCGCGGTTGACCGGTCTTGCGGCCCGTCGTGGTGAGCAGCGCGACCGGAGCCTTGCCGAAAGTGCCGCCGAGCTTTCCGTTGCTGCGACGGTAGATCCACGCGTTGCCCTTGGCCATGTACTTGATGATCAGGCCGACCCAGGGCGAGTTCAGCGAGCGTGGCTTCTCTTTCGGCATGGTTTTCCTAGCGCTGGACGAATGGATGAAAGCGGACCTTGATGTGCTGGATTTCCGCCGTGCCACTGGGGCTTTCGGCGGGAATCAGGAATGTCTCGTCGACCCGCGCGGCCACCCGCCGCCCGCCGAAGGCGACCTTGGTCAACACGTCGTACACCGCGCGCACCTCGTCGCCGCTGATGCGGTAGTCCGGCGGTGTCGCGTCGGCGATGATCCGGAACTGGGGGCCGCGGTTGAGGCCGCGCCGCATGTGGCGTCCGGAGAACCCGTTCTTGATGCCCTGCTCGACGCGGGTGCAGCCCTTTGCGAACGGAACGGCGTCGGCGTTGTGGCTGACCAGTGCATCGATATAAGCCTGCGCCGCGGCGATGCGGCTCTCTTCGGGAACGAGCACCGCTCGGGCTAGGGCGTGTCTCCCGAATTTTCGTGTCCTGACCGGCGAAAATTGGTCGGTGACGCGGATTGGTGTGATTTCTGATGAGTTCTGGGCGGTCGT
>NZ_JBYCLC010000281.1:0-5436 GCF_057473685.1 Mycobacterium sp. TH-M116
TCATACCGCAACAATTCGTATGCGGCCAATCGCAATGCCACCGCAAAAGACCACGATTCCCCATGGCTGGCAAAGCCTTTCGTCGGCTGATCACCCAGCCTTAGCTCAAGGTCGTCGCGATGCGGCCCGACCAGGCACATCCCGCGTTCCAGCTCCGCGTCACGCCGTGCCGCCAACGCGGCCAGGAGCGCTGTTTCGAGAGATGCGCGGTCACCGGCTGGGCTCTGCCCGGCCAGGCTCGCCCGGTAGACGATCGACGCCGGACGTGGCCCCGGCGCCAGCAGCCGGTAGGCCTTTTCCACCTCAGGTGCCAGCTGCTCGACCAACTCGATTCGGGCGGCCATCACATCGGCACCGTGCTCTGCCAACCGGCTGTCCCACACGTCGAGTGTGTCCAGCGCGCTTTGATCATTCCGATACCGCACCCCACCAAGGGATTTCAACAATGCCGTGCGCTGCCGTAGCACTCTGTCGTAGTCGGCGCGCGCGGCTGCGATACTCGGCCGGCGGATGGTGGCCAGATCATCGAGATAGCGCCGCCGTTCGGCCGGGTCACCCTGGACCAACGCCAGATCCTCCGGTGCGAACAGCACTGCACGCAGCACCCCGACCACGTCGCGCGTCCTGCGCACCGGAGACCTGTTCAAGCGGGCCTTGTTGGCGCGCCCAGCCGAGATCTCCAGGTCGACGGCGCATTCGCGACCTTCGTTCACGACAATCGTTGACACGATGGCCCGCTCAGAACCCACCCGGATCAATGGCGCGTCGGTGCCGACTCGGTGAGAGCTCAACGTCGTCGAGTACCAGAGTGCCTCGATCAGATTCGTCTTTCCGAAGCCGTTGGGGCCGACAAACACCGTCCGGCCCGGTCCTAATTCGAGGTCGGCCTGCGCCCAGGACCTGAAATCACGCAGTCCCAAATGCCGAACATACACCTAGCCGGGCAACCGAACTGGCATCAGTAAATACACGTAATCGGTCGGCGGAACGGAGAACGGGCCCGGGCCGAACGGATGGCTGTCCTCGGAATACACCGGACGCAGCAATGCCGGTTTTCCCGGGGTGGTGAATCCGAACGACACGCGTTCGGAATGGACCGATCCCAACCCGTCGGTGAGATACGTCGGGTTGAACGCGATCGTCAACGGCTCACCGACGAAGTCCACCTGCAGATCTTCCTCGGCGCGGCCGACATCCTCGGCGCCCGCCGAGAGTCGCAGGACGCCGTCGGAGAATTCCATCCGCACCTGCGCGCCACGATCCGCCACCAGCGCAACCAGCTTGATCGCCTCGGTCAGCTCGGCCACGTTCATGGTCGCCACCGCCGTGTGCTCAGCCGGTAACAGCTGACGGAACTTCGGGAATTCCGCATCCAGGAGTCGGGTGGTGCTCCGTTTGCCGTTACCACTGATACCGAGCAGGCCTTCCTTGCCCAACCCGGCGCCCGCGCCCAGGGACAACCGCACGTCGGATCCGTCAGTCCCGGATTTCGCGGCCTCGGCCAGCGTCTTGGCCGGTACCAACACCGCCGCCGCCACATCGGGCGACAACGCCGACCACGTCAATTCACGAACCGCCAACCGGAATCTGTCGGTGGCGGCCAGTACCACCCTGTCACCTGAGATTTCGACCCGGATCCCCGTCAGCATCGGCAGAGTGTCGTCACGGCCGGCAGCGATGGCGACCTGGCCGATCGCCTCGGCGAACAGATCCGCGGGTAAGGTGCCGGTGTCCTCCGGTAGGGCGGGCAGAGTCGGGTAATCCTCCACCGCCATCGTCGGCAGGGAAAACCGGGCGTTCCCGCAGGTCAATGCGACACGGTTGCCGTCGACACAGAAATCGACGGGCTTGTCGGGCAACGCCCGCGTGATGTCGGACAACAACCGTCCCGAAACCAAAACACTTCCCGGACAAGTAATTTCGGCCGGGATCTGAGCTTCGGCCGAAACCTCGTAGTCGAACCCGGAAATCGTCAGGCCATCATCGGAACCGGACAACAGGATTCCGGAGAGGACCGGCACCGCGGGCCTGGTGGGTAGGTTTTTGGCCACCCACGACACCGCGTCGCCGAAGGACTCCCGCACCAACCGAAACTTCAGGTTGGTGACGCCAGCTGCTGTCGTCGCCACGTCCATAAAGAGTCCCTTCACCTGACACGTGTTCAAATCCCAGGGCCAGCCCCCCACTAGCGTCGGTCCCCGCGACGAACGTCGATGGCACAGGTGGGCCATGACGACCGCAACGGCAGCCGAAGATCAACCGTAGATCGTCTGGGGCCATCTTGAAAGCTAGCGGCAGGGTCCGACAACGCGAAGCCTCAACCGCCACACGGCACCTGTTTATCCGAGTGTCCCCAGGGCCGGTTTTCAAAGAATGACGATCGAAGAGATATCAGTACCAGTAATAGGGGCTGTGGATGCTGGGGACAGCAGGATCCCGTGCAGCTAGGTGGCTCGTTGGGCTGTGGATGACGAGCTCGTCGCCTGTGTGGTGGTGGGTTGGCGGCTGGGGATTGATCGCGAGTGTGCACGGGTGTGTGGTGGGGGCGCCGGTTTTCGCCCGCGTTATACACATGGCTGCGCACAACACGATGACGTGACTCCTGTGACAGAGGAGTAAGAAGTTTTTCGGAAAAAAAGAGTGCGCGTCAGCGCTTGGACCGCTGACGGATACGTGTGGTCAGTTCCTTGACGTGATCGAACACCTCACGCCGCTCGGCCATCTCGGACAAGATCTTGCGTTGGGCGTACATGACCGTGGTGTGGTCACGCCCGAACGCCTGGCCGATTTTGGGCAGGGAGAGGTCGGTGAGCTCGCGGCACAGGTACATCGCAATCTGGCGGGACTGTGCCAGTGCGCGCGTCTTGCCCGGTCCGCGTAACTCCTCGACGGTGGTGTCGAAGTATTCCGCGGTGGCCGCCATGATGGTTGCCGCGCTGATTTGCATCGTGCTGGCGTCGGCAATCAGGTCGCGCAGCACGATCTCCGCCAGCGATTTGTCGATGGGGGTCTTGTTCAGGGACGCGAACGCGGTGACGCGGATGAGGGCACCTTCGAGTTCGCGGATGTTGCGCTCGATGCTGCTGGCGATCAGCTCGAGGACATCGTCGGGCACCGCGAGCCGGTCCATCTGTGCCTTCTTGCGCAGGATGGCGATGCGTGTTTCGAGTTCGGGGGGTTGGACGTCGGTGATGAGACCCCACTCGAAGCGTGTTCGCAGTCGGTCTTCGAGCGTGGCCAGCTGTTTGGGCGGCCGGTCGGAGGAGATGACGATCTGCTTGTTGGCGTTGTGCAACGTATTGAACGTGTGGAAGAACTCCTCCTGGATTCCTTCTTTGCCTTCGATGAACTGGATGTCATCGACCAGCAGCACGTCGACGTCGCGGTAGCTGCGCTTGAAGGCGACCTTGCGGTCGTCACGCAGGGAGTTGATGAAATCGTTGGTGAATTCCTCGGTGGACACGTACTTCACGCGCATCCCGGGGAACAGGCGTTGGGTGTAGTTGCCGGCGGCATGTAGCAAGTGGGTCTTCCCCAGGCCGGACTCGCCCCAGATGAACAGCGGGTTGTAGGCGCGGGCCGGTGCCTCGGCGATCGCGAGGGCCGCGGCGTGGGCGAACCGGTTGGATGCGCCGATGACGAAGGTGTCAAAGACGTAGCGGCGGTTGAGGCTGGTTCCGCCGGTGACCGCAGGATCGGAGTTGCGCGGACGTTCGGCGAAGTAGTGAGGCCAGCCTTGTTCGGCACCGAGGGGCACGTCGTCGTCCTGATCGTCGTTGTCGTCCGCGAGATCAAGTTCGGGTGCCGAGGGCAAGGTTTCCGCGGGGGTGACCGCATCATCGTCGACATTGTCGGGAGGCGGAGCGATGCGGACCCCGAGCTGGATCTGTTGTCCGAGTCGCCGGCTCAGGGCGTCGGTGATCGGCTCGCGCAGGTGGCGTTCGATCTCGTTCTGCACGAAGCTACTCGGCACCGACAACAGAGCAAAGCCCTCGACGATGGTGAGCGGCTGAACCAGATTGAGCCACGCCTTTTGCTGAGGGGTCAAAGGGGTGACGAGCGTTGCGCGGTTGCCGGCGGGAGCATCACCGGCGGGCTCGCCGTTGAGTTCGGAGACGACCGCGTTCCACACCGTCGTGAAAGTCGAACCGGGGTCATCGGTCAACGACGTATCTCCCTGGTCCTCGCATATCCCGGGTCGAGGGGCAATGACGACGAAGCGATTATCCACATGAGTTATACACAACTGTGTACAAGACGTAGTGCGGGCAACAAACCACCCCGACAGACGTGCAATCTTCCGGGATGGAGATTACCAGTCGAGGTCGCCTAGCCAGCCAGTCGATCCGCCATCGTCACTTGGATGTCGGCCGCCGACTGAGTCCGGCACGGCATGGCAAGAAGCTAACAGTTTTCTGTGCGGCTGCCAACCGTTGAGTTGCATTCCAGTTGTCCGGGGCGAGAACCGCCGAAGTGCGCGGTGTGTGGACGCGGGCTTCGGTTTCGGGAGCGGAACGGGCCGTTGTTGCAGGCCAGGTTTGACCCAGGGATAGCTCGTCAGTACCCTCAAACAGTCGCCCGAAAGTCGGCGATACGGCTGCGACCCACGTTGTCGTGGGGAACTGCGCCGGGACAGCAGCAAGACCCACCGCCGACCGTGGTCATGATGACACTTCCACGAACGGATGGCCGGGTTACGTGGACCGAGACACAACGAGGAGAACGCCGTGGCCAAGGGCAAGCGGACCTTTCAGCCGAATAACCGCCGCCGCGCCCGCGTGCACGGCTTCCGATTGCGGATGCGGACCCGCGCGGGACGCGGGATCGTCGCCAATCGGCGCCGTAAGGGGCGCCACGCGCTCTCTGCCTGATCTTCAGCGACAGGTTTTCTGGCGGTGCTTCCCGCACGCAACCGCATGAGGCGGTCATCGGAGTTCGGCTTGACGGTGAAGTACGGGACGCGTACGGCACAGCCCGATCTGGTCGTGCACGTTCGTAGGGCTGGCGACCAGGATGCGGGCACGGGTCCGCGGGTGGGGTTGATCGTGGGCAAGTCGGTGGGCTCGGCGGTTGAGCGCCATCGGGTATCACGCCGCCTGCGCCACGCCGCCCGCACGATTCTCGATGATCTGGATCCCTCCGATCGGCTGGTCATCCGCGCGTTGCCAGGCAGCCTCCAGCTGTCGTCTGTGGGGTTGGAGCATCAACTCCGGCGGGGGTTGCGACGCTCGTGGCTACGGGCCGGCAGCGGTCGGTGAGCGTAGTGGTGCGCTCGCGAGAGGCCTTTCGCGGGACGGGCACAGCGGCCGTCCGTGCGGTGGTTTTCCTGATCCAGCTCTATCGGCACATGGTGTCTCCACTTCGACCCCCGACGTGCCGGTTCGTGCCGAGCTGCAGTCAGTACGCGGTGGATGCCCTGACCGAGTACGGGTTGAT
>NZ_JBYCLC010000282.1:0-1894 GCF_057473685.1 Mycobacterium sp. TH-M116
CGGGCACCGTGCGCATGGTCGAGGCCTACCACCGGCTCGCGAAGCTCAACGAGTACTCCGCGATCGACTTCACCGGCGACAGTTCCGCCGCCTACCCCCTGCCGTAAACCCACCCACCAGCCCCACCACCAGCCCAGCCCCACCACCAGCGAGGACCTTCAGCAATGGCCGACGACGGCTCTCACAACACCGAGTACCGCATCGAGCACGACACCATGGGCGAGGTCCGGGTACCCGCACAAGCGTTGTGGCGGGCCCAGACTCAACGCGCGGTGGAGAACTTCCCCATCTCGGGCCGCGGGCTGGAACGCGCCCAGATCCGGGCGCTGGGCCTGCTCAAAGGCGCCTGCGCCCAGGTGAACAAGGACCTCCGGCTGCTGGCCCCGGACAAGGCCGACGCGATCATGGCCGCGGCGGCCGAGATCGCCGACGGCCGCCACGACGACCAGTTCCCCATCGACGTCTTCCAGACCGGTTCGGGCACCAGCTCCAACATGAACACAAACGAGGTGATCGCCTCGATTGCGGCCAGGGCCGGGGTCACGGTGCACCCCAACGACGACGTCAACATGTCGCAGTCGTCGAACGACACCTTCCCCACCGCCACCCACATCGCGGCCACCGAGGCCGCGGTGAATCACCTGATCCCCGCGCTGGAGGTGCTGCAGAACGCGCTGACCGGCAAGGCCGATGAGTGGCAGACGGTGGTCAAGTCGGGCCGCACGCACCTGATGGACGCCGTTCCGGTGACACTCGGCCAGGAGTTCAGCGGGTACGCCCGCCAGGTCGAGGCCGGCATCGAACGGGTGCGCGCCACCCTGCCCCGGCTCGGGGAGCTGCCCATCGGCGGCACCGCGGTCGGCACCGGCCTCAATGCCCCCGACGGCTTCGGCACCAAGGTGGTGGCGGTGCTGGTGGAACGGACGGGCATCGCGCAGTTACGCACTGCGACAAACTCTTTCGAGGCCCAAGCCGCGCGCGACGGATTGGTCGAAGCCTCCGGCGCGCTGCGCACCATCGCCGTGTCGTTGACCAAGATCGCCAACGACGTCCGCTGGATGGGATCCGGCCCACTCACCGGCTTGGCCGAGATTCGGTTGCCCGACTTGCAGCCGGGGAGCTCGATCATGCCGGGAAAGGTGAATCCTGTTCTGCCGGAAGCTGTTACGCAGGTCGCCGCGCAGGTGATCGGCAACGACGCCGCGATCGCCTGGGGCGGGGCGAACGGCGCTTTCGAGCTCAACGTCTACATCCCGATGATGGCGCGCAACATTCTGGAATCGTTCACGCTGTTGACCAACGTGTCGACGCTGTTCGCGCAGCGCTGCATTGCCGGCCTGACGGCCAACGTCGAGCATCTGCGGGAGCTGGCCGAGTCCTCCCCGTCGATCGTGACGCCGTTGAATTCGGTGATCGGTTACGAGGAGGCCGCGGCGGTGGCCAAACAGGCACTCAAGGAGCGCAAGACAATTCGGCAAACCGTGATCGACCGCGGCCTGATCGGAGACAAGCTCTCCATCGAGGAGTTGGACCGCCGCCTCGACGTGCTGGCGATGGCCCAAGTCGAAGCCGAGGCCACGCCGGACGGGTCCTGACCCGGCCAGTCTGACCCGGCCTCCTCACCCGCCGCAGCCGAGAAGTAGGCCTCGGAGCGGCCTCGGAGCGGCCTCGGAGCGGCCTCGCACCACGGTGGATGCCCCGCCGCACATTCCGGAAGCAGCCTGGCGGGCCCAGTCGTCAGAGCGTGCCGGGCACGCCGCGTTAGCTGTCCGTGCCCGCGGCGCCCTGCGTGCCCGCGGCGCCCTGCGTGCCTGCGGTGCCGGTGGGGTCGCCGGTTCCGCCGGTCCCGCCGGCACCGCCGGTCGTGCCGCCCGCACCGCCCGTACCACCCGTG
>NZ_JBYCLC010000283.1:0-7609 GCF_057473685.1 Mycobacterium sp. TH-M116
CTCCTCGTCGATCAACGACCACAACAGCCGAACACGGGTCGCGTCGGCCAGCATCCGGAACACCTCGACGATCAGTCCCACTTGATCCTCGTCCAGTTGCCGCCTCGAGGCATTACCTGCATTCATGCGCAGATAGTAGCTCACGCGGCACGGTGCCGCCAGCGTTTTCCGCGCCAGTCGGCACGCGCAGCGCGTCCTGCTCCGCCGGGGAGTAGTGCGCGATGGTCTTTTCGCGGCGATCGTTGACCAGGCCGGCCAGTCGCAACGTGGCCAGATTCCTGCAGCAACGACCACCGCACGTAGGAGTGGGCCTGGCGATCGGAGCACTCGGCTACCCGTCGAAAGAGTCCTCGATCAACCGGTGCGGCGCGCGGCGGCAGAATCATCGAGCGACCCGGCGCCGTCGCCCGGCTTCAACCGATGACGGATCCGCTGCTCGCGACGCGGTCAGCACGGCGGCGGGTCAGCGTCCCATTCGGTCAGATTCCAACCCGCGGAGGGGTTTCCGGTGAGCACGACGCGGCCCAGGTTCGGCAGTGGATTGCTGGCCGGCAGCGAGCGGTCGGGGTCGTGGACGTTCATCAGCACCCACAGCATGATCGCGCCCGCGTGCGAGAACGCGACCGGGTTCACGTCGCCGCTGTCGTAGATGTGTTGGACCGCCCCGCCGAAGCGTGCGTTGAATTCGTTGCCGTCGATCGAGCCCGGGATCCGCGCGCCGCGGTCGCCCCGGAGCCATTTCATCGGAACGGTCAGGTACGTTCGCGCGACGTCTGCCTCCGGCTGACCTTCGTAGCGACCGGCCTCGATTTCGCGCAGCCCGGGCAGCACGTCGACCGGTTCGCCCAGCCACCGCGCCGTCGGCGCGGCCGTCTCCTGAGTGCGGATCATGGTGGAGGCGTAGACCCCGTCGTAGTGGTGGGCGCTCAGCGGCCCCGCGTCCAGCGCGGCCTGGCACCATCCCCGCGGGGTGAGTTCTGGGCCGGGAACGGAGGTGTCGATCAGGCCCGAGGCGTTGCCTTCCGACTGGGCGTGCCGCACCAGCGTCAGCGTGATGACGTGCGGTCCGGCAGCGCGCGCGGAGGCGCAGCCCGCCAACGACATCGCCAACACCGCCACGGTGGCGACGACTCGGGAGCCCGCGCGACCCGCCGGCGACCGGCCATGTGTCATGCGCGAATTTTAGTCCGACGACGTGGTGGCATCGGCGCTGGCGCCCAGGTTGCAGCGCTGTGCGGACGGCGGCATCAGATGACATCCCGGCGCGCTGAGCCGTAACACGCGCTGACCCGTAACAATGGTCAGATGCCTCGGATGCGGCGGTTTCATGGGCTCGCGATAGTCCTCGCGCTCACCGCCGGTCCGTGCGGAATTCCCCGCGCGGACGCGGGGCCCGGTGTGCCGCCCGTCAGCGACGCGGCGCGCGCGGCGGGGTTCGTCGACATCCGCAGCGTCGTGCCGGACGCCGTCGTCGATCTGCGCTATGCGACGACGAACAATTTCACCGGCACGCAGTTGTACCCGTCCGACGCCCGTTGCCTGGTGCACCAGTCGATGGCGCCCGGACTCGGCGCGGCCGCGGCGGCGCTGCGCCCGCAGGGGCACGTGCTGGTGTTCTGGGACTGCTACCGGCCGCACGACGTGCAGGTCACGATGTTCACCGTGGTGCCCAATCCGGCGTGGGTCGCGCGGCCGGGGCCCTATGCGCACAGCCACGAGTCCGGGCGCTCGGTCGACGTGACGTTCACCAGCGTGCGGCAGCCTTGTCCGGCCGATCGTCGCGCCGGCGGGGTGTGCCTGGCCGACATGGGCACTGGCTTCGACGACTTCACCTCCCGCGCAACCGCATTCGCCACGCAGGGCGTCAGCCCCCAGGCCCAGGCGAACCGCGCCCAGCTGCGCAACGCGATGACCTCCGGCGGGCTGAGCGTGTACTCCGGTGAGTGGTGGCATTTCAACGGACCCGGCGCGGCCGTCGACCGGCCGATCCTCGACGTCCCGGTCGATTAGGGAGCGCAGGGTGAACGACGAACCTCGGGCCAGCTACACCCATGGACACCACGAGTCGGTGCTGCGCGGTCACCAGCGTCGCACCGCCGACGACTCCGCGGCCTACCTGGTGGGGCACCTGAGGCCGGGGCTGTCCCTGCTGGACATCGGGTGTGGTCCCGGGACCGTGACCGGCGATCTCGCCGCCCGGGTCGCTCCCGGACCGGTCACCGCCGTCGATCAGTTCGCCGAGGTCCTCGACGTGGCCCGCGCCGAGGCGCAGCGACGCAACCTGTCCAACGTCGCGTTCGCCACCGCCGACGTCCACCGGCTCGACTTCCCCGACGACACCTTCGACGTCGTCCATGCGCATCAGGTGCTGCAACACGTCGCCGACCCGGTGGGCGCGCTGCGCGAGATGCGCCGCGTGTGCCGGCCGGGCGGGATCGTGGCGGCCCGCGACGCCGACTACGCGGGGTTCGTGTGGTATCCGCGGCTTCCCGCGCTGGACCTGTGGCTGGAGCTCTACGAGAAGGCGGCCCGCGCCAACCGCGGCGAACCCGACGCGGGCCGGCGGCTGCTGTCCTGGGCGCTCGAGGCCGGGTTCGCCGACATTGCGCCCTCGGGCAGCCTGTGGTGCTACGCGACGGCCGCGACGCGGCAGTGGTGGGGTGGGATGTGGGCCGACCGGATTCTGCATTCGGGGGTGGCGCAAGAGTTGCTGCGGCTGGGCCTGGCCACGCCGGCGCAACTCGAGGAGATCTCCGCGGCGTGGCGGGCCTGGGCTGCGGCCCCGGACGGCTGGCTGGCGATCCCGCACGGCGAAATAATCTGCCGGGCATAGGCTCGCGCTAGCCGGGGGAGAGAAAACCCCCGCACAGGGATTCGAACGCGTCGGCCACCCGCAACACCGTGGCGTCGTCGAATCGCCTGCCCATGATCATCATCCCGACCGGCAGGCCGTCGACGAGCCCGGCGGGCACCGAGAGGGCGGGATGGCCGGTAATGTCCATGGGCGCCGTGTTGGCCGCCTTGCCCAGCGCGCGTCCGAGCAGCCCGACGTCACCGGGACCCCCTGCCGGCAACAGGTCCGCCGTCCCCGGAACGGTCGGCATCACCAGCACGTCGTACTCGTCCAGCGCCGCGTCGTAGGCGGCCCGCACGTGCGGTAACAGGTTGCGCGCCTTGGCATACGACGCGCCGCCCAGCGCCGTGAGGCCGTAGTGCCCGCACAGCGCGGTCGCCTTGACGGTGCTGGCCAATTCGTCGGCGTGGGCGACCCGCTGCCGGGCGAAGTGCGCCATGAGTTCCGGGTCGTACCACCCGTCCACACCGAGCCCGTAGCCGTTGCCGTCAATCATCTGGTAGGTGGCGCCGTCGGTGAAGATGACATTGAACACATGCAGCGCCGTCCGGTGCCAGGGCACGCTGACGTCTCCGACGTTGCAACCGCATTCGGTGAAACGCCGGGCCGCCGAGCGGACGAGTTCGTCGGCCTCCGGTGACGAGCCGGGCTGGCCGAAACCCTCGCCGAGGATGCCGACCCGCAGCCCGGTCACGTCGCCGGTGAGCGCGGCCCGGTAGTCGAACGCGGCTGTGGGCTCGCGCTGGCGCGGGTCGTGGCCGTCGGGCCCGGCGAGCACCGTGAGCACAAGTGCGGCGTCGGCAACGGTGCGCGTCATGGGACCGAGATGGTCGATCGTCCGCTCGATCGGAAACGCGCCGGTGTAGGGCACCAGGCCGTGGGTCGGCTTGTGCCCGACGATGCCGCACAGCGCGGCCGGGATGCGGATCGAGCCGCCCTGGTCGCCGCCGAGGGCCACGTCGACGTATCCGGCGGCGACGAGCGCACCGCTCCCGCTGGAGGACCCGCCCGTCTCGCGCGCGGTGTCCCACGGGTTGCGCACCGGGCCGGAGGCAGAGGTGAAACTCGACCCCGAGCAGCACAGGTCCTCGCAGACGCTCTTGCCGGCGATGGTCGCCCCCGCGGCCAGCAGGCGCTCGACGACGGTCGCGTCGCGGCCGGGGACGAAGCCCTCGACCGCGCGGGACCCGTTCATCATCGGAACGCCGGCGACGGCGATGTTGTCCTTGACCGCGACGGTGCGGCCCGACAGGGGGCCCTTCGCTCCAGAGGAGATCTCGGTGGTGACATACCAGGCGCCGAGCGGGTTTTCTTCCGGCGCCGGGAACCGGTGGGCACGCTCGGGGGTCGGCGGCGGCGCCAATTCGTCGTAGAGCGCGTCGACGACGTCATAAGACGTCATGGTGTGTTGCACGGCCGCCAGGTAGTCGCGTCGGGCGGCGGCGTCGAGGTGGAACCCGAAATGGTGTGCCGCGGCGTCCAGGTCGCCGGCCGTTGGCCGCGAAACCGTCACGTCGAGCAGCCTAGTCCTCGGCTGGTCTGAGCCGACCGAGCGGGACCGGTCGGCGCAGTGGGCCTCCTTCGGCCTGGTCAAGCGGATGGTATTGGCATTCTCTTTTTTTGCAAGTACGTTATCAGTCGATGGATAACGAGATTCGGACCCCATCGGGCATACCGCTGCGGCCCGTGTACGGGCCGGGGGACAGGACCGCGGAACCTGCGCCGCCCGGACAGTTTCCGTTCACCCGGGGCAATTTCGCGTCGGGCTATCGGGGCAAGCTGTGGACGTTTCGCCAGTACTCGGGCTTCGGCACCGCCGAGGAGTCCAACCGCCGCTACCGATACCTGCTCGAGCAGGGCGGGACCGGCCTGTCGGTGGCCCTCGACCTGCCCACCCAGTGCGGCTACGACTCCGATGATCCCGAGTTCGGCGAGGAGGTGGGCCGGGTCGGCGTCGCGGTGGACACCCTGGCCGACTTCGAGATCCTGTTCGAGGGCATTCCGTTGGACAAGCTCAGCACGAGCATGACGATCAACGGCACCGCCGCCATCCTGCTGGCCTTCTACGTCGCCGCGGCCGAGAAGAAGGGCATCCCGCGGGCCACGCTGACCGGGACCATCCAGAACGACATCCTCAAGGAGTACGCCTCGCGCGGTACCTGGATCTGGCCGCCGGAGCCTTCGCTGCGCCTGATCGCCGACACAATCGAGTTCTGCGCGGCCGAAGTACCGCGGTTCAACGCGATCTCGGTGGCCGGGGCCCATTTCCGCGACGCCGGCGCCAACGCGGTGCAGGAGATGGCGTTCACCCTGGCCGACGGCGTCACCTATTGCGACACCGTGGTGGCCCGCGGCCGCATGAGCATCGACCAGTTCGCGCCGCAGATCTCGTTCTTCTTCTACACCCACGGCGACTTCTTCGAGGAGATCGCCAAATACCGTGCGGGAAGACGCCGTTGGGCCACCATCGTGCGGGAGCGCTACGGGGCGGCCACCGACAAGGCGTCGATGTTCCGGTTCGGCTGCGTGTGCGGCGGCGCGTCGCTGTATGGCCCGCAGGCGCGCAACAACGTCGTCCGGGTGGCCTACGAGGCGATGGCGGCGGTGTTGGGCGGGGTGCAGTCGATGTTCACCGCGGCCTGGGACGAGCCGTTCGCGCTGCCCACCGAGGAGTCCACCACGCTGGCGTTGCGCACCCAGCAGATCCTGGCCTACGAGACCGGCGTGGCCGGCGTGGCCGACCCTCTCGGCGGCTCCTATTTCGTCGAGGCGCTCACCGACGCGACCGAGGCGCGCATCGTGGAGATCATGGACGACCTGCAGCGCCACGGCGGGATGGTGGCCGCGATCGAGGACGGCTACCTGCAGGGCCTGATCGCTGACGAGGCGTTCCGGACGCACCAGGACATCGAGGCCGGCACCCGCCCCGTCGTCGGGGTCAACCGCTTCGTCTCCGAGGAGCCCGAACCCGACGTGGTCACCTACGAACTCGACGCCGAGGGCCGCGATGTGCAGCTCAAACGGCTCTCCAAGGTGAAGGCCGAAAGGGATTCGGCCGCGGTGCAATCGACGTTGGCGGATCTCTCACGAGCCGCGGAGGGCACCGACAACCTGATGCACACGCTGATCGACTGCGCCAACGCCTACTGCACCGTCGGTGAGATGGTCTCCGCGCTCAAAGCGGTGTGGGGCGAGTTCGCACAGCCGGTGGTGTTCTAGATGGCGGTTCGAGTTCTGGTGGCCAAGCCGGGCCTGGACGGACACGACCGCGGCGCCAAGATCGTCGCGCGCACCCTGCGCGACGCGGGCTTCGAGGTCATCTACACCGGCATCCGGCAACGCATCGAAGACATCGCCTCGATCGCCGTCCAGGAGGACGTCGCGGTCGTGGGCCTGAGCATCCTGTCCGGTGCGCACCTGGCGCTGACCACCCGCACCATCGAGGCCCTGCGTGCCGCCGACGCCGCCGACATCGCCGTCGTCGTCGGAGGCACGATCCCGCACGCCGACGTGACCAAACTGCTGTCCGCCGGCGCCGCCGCGGTGTTCCCCACCGGCACACCGCTGGACGTGCTGGTCCGCGACATCCGGGCCCTGACCGGCGCCCCCCGACCAGCATCGGAGGAATCGTGCGCGTCGGAGTGATGATCGGTGCCGAGCGCGGCGACATGGCCCGCAAGGTGCACAAGCTGGCCACCGACATCGAATGGGCCGAGTCGGCGGGCCTGGACACCGCGTGGATGCCGCAGGTGCCCGACGACTTCGACTGCCTGACCATGGTGTCGCTGATGGCCGCGCACAGCTCGCGCATCGAGCTCGGCACCGCGGTGGTGCCGCTGCAGGCCCAGCATCCGATCGCCCTTGCCCGCCAGGCGCTCTCGACGCACGCGGTGGCCGGTGGCCGGCTGGCGCTGGGTGTCGGACCGTCGCACCACTGGATCGTCCGCGACATGCTCGGCCTGCCGTATGAGAAGCCGGCCGCCTACACCCGCGACTACCTTCAGGTGCTGGGCGCCGCCACCGCCGGGCCGGGACCGGTTGACGTCGAGAACGATTCGTTCACCGTGCACAACCCGCTGGCGATCGGGGCAGACACCCCGATGCCGGTGCTGGTCGCCGCGCTCGGGCCGGTGATGCTGGCGATCGCGGGTGAGCTCGCCGACGGTACGGTGCTGTGGATGGCCGACGAACGCGCGATCGGCGAGCACATCGCTCCGAAGATCACCAAGGCCGCCGCGGACGCCGGGCGTCCCGCGCCGCGGATCGTCGCGGGAGTCCCGGTTTGTCTTTGTGCGCCTGCGCAAGTCGACGAGGCCAAGGAGCGGGCCAACCGTATCCTGGGCGAGGCCGAGGTGTCGCCCAATTACCAGCGCCTGCTCGACCGCGGCGACGCTCGCGATGTCGGCGACCTGTGCGCGGCCGGCGACTCGGAACAGATTCTGCGGCGACTCCGCTCTTTCGCCGACGCCGGTGTGACCGACCTGTCGGTGCGCCTGTTGCCGATCGGCGCCGACCGGGACGAACTGGTCGCCTCCAAACGGCGCACCCGCGAGATGATCGCCGACCTCGCAACGGAGTTGCGTTGACGCGGGGCAGCTCCCAGGGCCCGCTGGCGGGTATCCGCATCCTCGAGGTCGGCACCATGCTGGCCGGCCCGTACGCCACCATGCTGCTCGCCGACCTCGGCGCCGAGGTCACCAAGATCGAGCCGGCCGGCGGCGAGATCTCCCGCGGGGTGGGCCCCAGCTACTTCGC
>NZ_JBYCLC010000284.1:0-2965 GCF_057473685.1 Mycobacterium sp. TH-M116
CGACGACCCGGTGTGCTCCGACGGGCTCAACTTCGCCGCCCACAACACCTACACCGACGACATCAGCATGATCGACAAAGGCGCCGCCTTCGCCGCCAGCCGCATCAACGGCACCCCCACCCCTCAGGCACCCGCACCGGTGGGCGGCTCCGGCGGCAACTTCGGCACCTGACACCGATCGGCTGGGGGCGTGATCACCGGTGATGACAGCATCGCGGCGACGAGATCGGTCGCGGCCGCCGGCAACGTCGCAGCCGCCGGCAACGTCGCGGTGGCCGGATCGGTCGCCACCGCCGGCAGCGTTGCGATAGCGGGCTCGGCGGGCACCGCGGGCAGCGTTGCGATAGCGGGCTCGGCGGGCACCGCGGGCAGCGTCGGCGTGGTCGGCAGCGTGTTGACGGTGCTGAGCGTTCTGGTGCGCGAATGTGTGGCATGCATGGCGTGTATCGCCTGCGCGCGGTGCGTCGCCTGCATCGGTTGCGTGCGTTGCGTCGACTGTGTGGGGTGCGTCGGGTGCGTGAACTGCTCGGGTCTGCGCAATGCCATTGGCGCCCGCAACTTCAGTGCTGAGTCCGGCCAGTGAGGTTCGTGGACGACGACGCACAGGACTGGGACCGTCACGGACGTGGCGTCTGACTCGCGACGACAACCGAGCCCACGCAATCCGAGGCCGACGTCCGATTCCTTCTTGTGAATTCTCACCGAACAGGTAGCAAACTGCTGACCTTCGACGATACGCGGATGTAATGTCCGGATTTGCCAGACGACAAAGTCCCGTCAACTAGCGGCCTGCCCGATCGCATGCCGACGGATCATGAGGGGGCACCGTGAGCACATCCGAGATCTCCGATGTATCTCCCGTAACTGATGTCGCGACCGACGAAGTCATGGTGGCGATCCGCGACGGAACCCTGCTACTGGGCGGTGATCCCGCCGCCGTCGAGTGCTATGTCGACAGGCTGCGGGCGAGCACCGGGCACGCCATTCGCGTCGCCGGGATCGAGGGGGCATCGGTGACGAACGCCGGCAGCGGCCTGGCCATGCTGACCTCGCTGCTGACCGACACCGGCAAGTACGTGCAGCTGGGCCGGGACAGCCTCGCCGCGTTGAAGGATGGCGCGCTGATCCCCGGCGGCGACGGCTTCTTCCGGCTGACAACGCTCGCCGCCGACGATCGTCTCCTTGCGCCGCTGCAGTGGCGTCCGGCGGGGATCGGCCCGGAAGCGATGATGTCAGCGCAGCTGATCGCCGTGCAGATGGCACTGAAGTCCGCGGTCGCCGAGGTGGAGGACGCCGTCCGTCGCGTCGAGGACAAGGTCGAGGCGGTCCTGGAGGTGGCGCGCGCTCACCGCGCAGGCGACGTCCTGGGCAACAACCTGACGGTGACGCGGATGGTCGACTCGCTGGAGACATACGGCTCGCTGCCCGACGCGTACTGGGATTCGGTGGCCGCGCTGGGGCCGGCGCTCAACGTCACCGTCGAGCAACTACGCAACCACGTGATTCGCATCCTGGCGTCGTTCGATCATCCGATGGCCGTGCAGCAGCGCGCGGCGATGCTGCGAAAAGCGATGAACGACAGTCGCATTGCCGACACCTTGAGCCTGCTGGTGATCGCCGAGGAGTCGCTGCACAACTGGCAGCGACTGAGCCTGGCACGCATCGAGTCGACCCAACCCGAGCAGTTGTTGCGGGCCATCGACGAAGCTCGCGAGCTCGTCGAACATCATCTCGGACAGGACCTGCGCATCTACCGAGACGCCAAGAACGTGCTGGACCGCTGCGGGACACTCGTGGCCATTGACGGCTTCCGCTTCTCGTCAGTGCGAGAACTCGCCAGGCAGCGTGGCATGCTGCGCGAGGAACTCGACAATTTCATCCAGGCCCGCCATCAGCAGGTGGAGGTCTGGGAGGACTTGTCCATTCCCAGCGTGCTCGATGCCGCGTCGGCCGCCGTGGGGGCCGCGGCGACCGCGACGGGCCAGGTGCTCGCGGCCGTGGGCCGGGGGACCGTCTGGCTGGGAGCGCAGCTGGCCAAGCCAGTGGCGCGCAGCGGAGTAAATCCCGGGCAGGGATCCGCATAGGCGTGACGGTCTCTTGAAGCGCCGTCGATGGTGTTGCTTCCCCGCGGCAGTCCCCTTCTTGCCGTCGACGATCTGGAGTCGCCCGCCGGCCGTTCAGGTCGTGGCTGAGGCCTTCAGCACGGCCAGCGCGGCGACGCTGAGGCGGGCGAGTTCGTCGGCTTCGCCGGGAGTCAGTGCGGCCGCGACAATCTCAGCCATCCGCTGGTTGGTCGCCTGCTCGACCTCGGCGTAGCGGTCCTTTTTGTCCGCGCCGTCGGCGAACGGCTCGGGCCAGCCGAACATCGCCGCGTACTGGTGCCCCTTGTTGAGCATGTGCGCTTCCACCGGCGTGATGCCGGAAATGGTGAGGGCGTTGAAATGCACATTGCCGCGCAACTCGCGCAGGACGTGCATGACCTGCAGCGCCCGCGCGGGCGCGTCGTCGGCCGGCGGCATGGTGCGCCAGCCGGCATACAGCGGCAGGCCCGTATCCGGTGCCGCCGCGATGATCTTCTCCCCCAGCGCCGCGATGCGGTCCAGGCCCTCGGCGCCGGCCAGGTGCCTGCGGCCGAAGCCGGCGACCTGGTCCCAGTACGCCTCGGCCGCGCCGGCCGCTCCGCGCACCGCGATTCCCTCCTCCCACAAGCCGCGCAGGAAGTTGGGCTCGAACGCGACGAACACCGAAGCGACTGTGGCGCCGGTCGCCTCGCCCAGCACGCCGCCGCGGCCGGCGACGTATCCGGTGAGCGGGTTCTGGTAGCCGGCGGCGATGCTTTCGGCGAACGTCTCGGGATGCAGCATGAACACCGCGACCGCTTGTTCGATGGGCGCGGCCGCGGCGATGGTGGCGTCGAGCACGTCGTCGTGACCCATTGAGAATCTCCTTGTCAGTCGTGGCGCTG
>NZ_JBYCLC010000285.1:0-61427 GCF_057473685.1 Mycobacterium sp. TH-M116
TTTGTTGGTTACCTGCCGTCTTGCGGCCATGTCGATCTTGCCCTCCATATCGGGCAAGCCTTCCGCGCTACGCGCTCAAAATAGCTGAGGCACCACCGCCGGCTACGCGCTCAAAGTAGGTGAGGCACGCCGACTTGTGGCCCATTCGAGGATGTGTCGCTATAGTTGGGGTGTCTGCGGCACTAGCCGTAGAAAGTGAGCCCGAGACCCGGTCGGACGACCGCGGCGCTCGGGCCTCGCGTTTTCTGGTCTCATGGGTTCCTGACACTGCTGACCATCGGACCGATAAGATTCCGCCACCGCCCGCCTTTGGCCCAACACCAAGCTATCGCGTCGGGTATGCCTAACAGAAGTTCCTCGTGGCGCCGTCGATGGTCGTAACGCATGCTTTCTAGCCTGTCTACCTTTCTGACGGCTTGGAAGAGGAGTTGGCGATCCGAATGAACCAAGCTGTCATCCTGGTCGATGATCAGGAACGCGTCGTCTGGGGCTGTTGCCAAGTCATCGACGAGCAGACGTAAGCATGCCGCCCGGGCCTGCAACTGAGTTCTGTAACTGCGGCCGGCGTCGTACACGGTCGCTTCAACGCCTGCGCTAACGAACGCTTGAGCGATTGTTGTTCTCCGTCCGTCGCTCTCATCTGTCATATGGAGGCTGCGCTGACCCGGCAGCAACAGCTCCGTGACGACATGCCGCAATGCTCGAAGGTCATCGGGCACTAGGACCGCAGCGACCACGACGTAATCCCGACGCTTGCTTTCGTCGATGAAAACGTGTCGATCAGTCACTGCACATGCTCTATGCGTTTCGGCTCGACATGCTCCCCGCTTGGGACTAACTCCACCTCGCCCTCTTCTCATGCATCGTCATTGCGCAACCTTCTCATCCGTGGGACGTTGACGTCGCATAGCGTCCCACGGCACAATGGGTAAATGCAAGGAACGATACCCGGGCGTTTTCGTCCCACGCCATGGCCAGGTGGGACGATCCCGGTCCCCAAGGTGCACCGGACGCCGGCCAAGGTTTTGCAAGAGTTTCCCCTTGACGACTTGGTTATTGAGTACGACGTTGCAGGGCGCGAACAGTCATCGGTGGCGCTGCCCGACGACTTTGTGCTCCAAGAGGTGTTCGGGTTCGACGTCGATGACGCCGAGGCGCTCGCCGACTTTACGAGTCGGTGGGGATGGCTGACACACTTCGGTGATCAGCGCCTTAATAGCCTTCCTCCCGGCACATACTCCGGCCGTCACGGCGAGCAGCAACACCGTGAGTGGATCGAATTAGTTTCGGAAGAAGGGTATTCCGCTGATTTCATTGTTCCTGTCCGGCTCATCGCATTACACGTTCAGTTCCTACGTGCGATGGCCGCTCACTTGCACGTATACCTGTCGGGCGGCGACCTGGAGGCGTATCAGCAAGCCTGGGTGGCCCACGGCCACCCGGTTGAGCCATCTACGGAGGGCATGGCGTGGCTATGGTTCGACTCCGCGATCAACCAGGCGCTTACTCCGTACCACGTAAGCATCCAATCCGACCCTGAACTCTTTGGACTGCTGACGGGCGCAAAGGCAATGCCGACACTCTACGAAGCTTGCGCCCTGCAGCTTTACAACTACATCGTCGAAGGCGTCCCGTTCGGCAGCTGCGCCAACGAGTCATGCCGGAAGTTATTCACTAAGCAGCGCGGTAGGCCGGGGACCGTCGGGGAGTGGAACCGCACTGCGGGCGTGCGGTACTGCTCGCACCGGTGCGCGAAGGCCCAAAGCGAACGGGAGCGGCGGCGGAGGCAGCGGCAGGAAACCTCACGGCATGTTTGACGCGACTCGAAGAGTGCCAGGCGGGCACACCGAGACAACTAAGGACACCTCAATTCGACTTCCCAAGCTGAATACGCGGGTTCGATTCCCGTCATCGGCTCCACAAAACTGCAGTTCAGTGGCCGGTCGTTCACCGCTGAGCACAGAACCGGCGTCGCGCCTCCATCAAAGCCGAGTCGCAATTCGACCACGCCGGCGCGAATCGCGACACTCACGCGCCTCGTGCGATCAGCGCGACTGTACCAATCCGCCCGCCGGGCGCTCCTCGACGTTTTTGAGGATCAAGTCGCGCACCGCGCGACGCGGTCCGTACGGCCGCAGCATGGTGCTGGCCGGCCGCGGACGCACATGCTGCGGCCACCAGAACCAGCGCCCGAGCAGAGTGGCCAGCGACGGCGTCATGAACGACCGGACGATCAAGGTGTCGAACAACAGCCCCAGCGCGATCGTCGTACCCACCTGGGCCATCACCAGCAGCGGGCTGAACATGAACGTGGCCATGGTCGCGGCGAACACCAGACCGGCGGAGGTCACCACCGAGCCCGAACCGGCCATCGCGCGGATCGTCCCCGTTTTGAGTCCGGCGTGGATTTCCTCCTTGAACCGCGATATCAACAGCAGGTTGTAGTCCGAGCCGACCGCCAGCAGCAGGATGATCGCCATCGCCAGCACCATCCAGTGCAGCTTCATGCCCAAGATGTACTGCCAGAGGAGCACGGAGAGCCCGAAAGAGGCGCCCAGTGACAGCAACACTGTACCGACGATCACAAAGGCTGCCACGACGCTTCGGGTGATCACCAGCATGATGGTGAAAATCAGTGTGGCTGCGGCAATTCCGGCGATCATCAGGTCGATGTTGGAGCCGTCGTGCATGTCCTTGTACGTCGCGGCGGTGCCGCCGAGGTAGACCTTGGCGCCCTCCCAGGGCGTGCCCTTGATCGCCTCGTGCACGGCCTGTTTGATCGGTTCGATGTGGCTGATGCCCTCGGGGGTCGCCGGGTCGCCTTCATGGGAGATGATCAACCGGACGGCGTGCCCGTCCGGGGAGATGAACTGCTTGAGACCCCGCGCGAAATCCGGGCTCTTGAACGCCTCCGGGGGCAGGTAGAAGGTGTCGTCGTTCTTGGCCTTGTCGAAGGCATCGCCTTCGGCGGTGGCGTTGTCGGACTGCGCTCTGGCTTGTTCGTTGAGACCCATCGTGGTCGCGTAGTTCGACATGATGGTGTCCAGGTTGCGCTGCTGGCTCTCGATCTGCGGCGGGATCAGCGCAACCAGCTTCGGCTGAATCCGGTCCAGCTTGTCCAGGTTCGCGCTGAGGTTCACGATGTTCTGCGCCACCTGGTCGATGCCGTCGAGCGCGTTGAAGATCGATCGGATCGCCCAGCATGCCGGAACGTCGTAGCAGTGTCTCTCCCAGTAGAAGTAGCTGCGGATCGGCCGGAAGAAGTCGTCGAAGTTGGCGATGTCGTCGCGCAACGCCTCGGTGATCTGCACGGTTTCCCTGGTCAGCTTGGCTGTTTCGTGCGTCGTGTTGCTGAGGTCCTGGGTGACCCGCATCTGCTCGTGCAGGGTCGCCATCGTCTTGTGCAGCTCGTCCGCCTGCTTGAGCAAGTTGTTCGCCTGCTCGTCTTGATAGTGCTGGGTCTGGATCCGCCCTGCGGCTTGTGCGCTCATCTGGAAACCCAGCGTGCTGTGGTCGAGTGGCGTGCCCAACGGCCGGGTAATGGTCTGCACGCGGCCGATGCCGGGGATGTGGAAGACCGCCTTGGCGACCTTGTCGAGGACCAGGAAGTCGGCCGGGTTGCGCAGGTCGTGATCGGTCTCGATCATCAACAGCTCAGGATTGAGCCGAGCCTGGTCGAAGTGCCGGTCCGCGGCGGCATATCCGACATTGGCAGGGGTGTCCGCCGGCAGGAAGTGGCGTTGGTCGTAGTCCGTCTTGTAACCGGGCAGGGCGAGCAGACCAACCAATGCGACACCGATGGTCACCGCGAGAACCGGTGCGGGCCAGCGGACGACCGCCGTGCCGATCCGGCGCCAGCCCCGGGTCTGCAGCTTGCGCTTCGGATCCAGGAGCTTGAAGAACGACGCCACGGTCAGCACTGCGGGGCCCAGGGTCAACGCCGCGAGCACCGCTACCAACATGCCGACGGCGCACGGAGCGCCCAATGACTGGAAATACGGCAATCGGCAGAAGCTCAGGCAGTACATCGCGCCGGCGATGGTCAGGCCCGACCCGAGCACGACATGCGCGGTGCTGTGGAACATGGTGTAGAAGGCTTCTTCGCGAGTCTCCCCCAGACCGCGGGCCTCGTGGTAGCGGCCGACCACGAAAATCGCGTAGTCCGTTCCGGCGGCGATCGCCATCAACACCAACAGGTTGTTGGCGAACGTGGAGAGTCCGATGATCTCGTAGTTGCCCAGCAAGGCAACGACGCCCCGGGCCGCCAACAATTCGACGAAGACCATGAACAACACGGCCAGGACGGTGACGAGCGAGCGATAGACGAAGAGCAGCATGACAAAGATCACCAGGATCGTGACCATGGTGACTATTGCGACGCCTTTCTCGCCTGCGTGGGACTGGTCGGCAAACAACGGAGCCGCGCCGGTGACGTACGCCTTGATCCCCGGCGGGGCGGGCACCGAGTCGACGATCTTGCGGACGGCGTCGGAGGACTCAGCGGACAGGCCGCCACCCATGTTGCCGGCGAGGTAGACCTGGACGTAGGCGGCTTTCTGGTCGTGGCTCTGGGAACCCGCGGCGGTCAGCGGATCGCTCCAGAAATCCTGCACGTGCTGAACGTGCTTCTTGTCTTGCTCGAGACGCCTGACGATCTCGTCGTAATAGCGATGGGCTTCCGCTCCGAGCGGCTTGTCACCCTCCAGCAGGACCATCGCCGAGCTGTCGGAGTTGAACTCTTTGAACGTCGATCCGACGCGCATCATCGACTGGAAGGATGCCGCGTCCGTCGGACTCATCGACACCGAGTGGTTTTTGGCGACGACCTCGAGTTGCGGGGCCACGGTGTTGGTGACAAAGACGATGCCCAACCACACCAGGACGATCGGCAGCGCCAGCCGATGGATCATTCGCGGTAGGAACGGCGGAATCAGCGGCTGATCGACGCGCGGCGGAGCCTCGCTCGGCTCGATCATGCGGACTTGTCCAGGCAGTAGACGAAGGGGTTCACCGTTTCGTCGGAATCCGAGCGATTCGGGGCCTTGATGACGTCACCGTGACCGTCGTGGTTGTTCACGACGAATCGGCACGCGATCCAACTGCCGTCTCCTTGCGCGATCAGGTTTGCCGGGATGCCGGGCTGCGTTGAACTCAATACTTTGCTCCAGGGCAAGGGCACGTTCAGTGCCTGCTGCGGATGGGTGTTTTCGTCGAGGTAGTTGATGGTCGCCGTGCTGCCCGGTGAGCCCCAGACCTCGAGCGTGATCGTCTTGGCGTTGAACTGGTCGAGGACCTCGCCCGAGGTGCCACCACCGAACGAACCGCTGTGAACGCCGAAGATGCCGTGCAATCGGTATACGACGAATCCCGACACAGCAACGACGGCCGCGATCGTGAGCACCAACCAGAAACGACCCAAAATCCCCTGTTCCTTGGCGCGCTGCGGGCCGACCTCGTTGCCCTCCCTGCCGGCCGCGCCCTGCTTCTTCAGCGGTTCGGTCCTCGGCTCAGTCATCGTCATGGGCGCTTCAAGTCCTTCGTCACGGGCACAACATTAGTTAGCCTGTGTGCAACCTCTGAGATGACCCACGGGTCCTTGATCGGGTCGGCCATAGCAGTCCCCCTTCGACGGCCTTCCTTCATCCGGGCGTCGCTGCGGCGGCTGGTTTCCAACGCCCGCGGCGTGGCCTCCGGCCCCCTACCGGTTGCGGCGGAGGGTTGCGCGGTCGGCTGCGGCCCCGAGTGCTCGAAGAGTTCGGGACCGTCTTCACCGGTTGCAGTTCGCCAAATCACAGCGCTCCGGCCTCCTTCCTGAGTTCATGAGGATCCCGAGACGAGGCCGATGCAGGTGGCCGTCAGCAGGCGGGTGAGAGCGGTTGCGAAGTCCAGATTCCACTCGGGCGGAACCACTTCGGGCTCCTCGGCGTAGATGTCGGTCAGGTGCTTCGGCGGGTTCGCGACTTGCCACAGCGTCGCCGCCAGCGAGTAGGCGGCGAGCAGGATGTCCAGCGAGCCCGATCGTCCGAGTTCGGGCAGCGCGCATCCGATCGAATCGGCCAGCGAGAGTGTGGCCGCGGTACTGATCCGCCTGACCTCGACGACCCGCTCAGCGTCCACCTCGTGTTCCAGGTGCAGGTGCAGGTTGGCAAGCAGGTCGCAGAACAATGGGTCCTCGGCCAGGGCTTCGGCCAATGTCTCGGCGATGCGCGAGGGCGACTTCGCGCCGGGCTCGGCCAGCTTCTCCGACACGGTATTGGACCATCGCACCCAGCCCTCGGCGGACAGACGCAGCAGGACTTCCTTGTAGGAGGTGAAGTAGCGGCGCACCGCCGAATAGTGAATTCCGGCGCGGCTGGCGACCGCGGTCAGGGTGACCGACGCGACGCCCGTTTCCATTGCCAGCGAGCGTGCGGCTTCCACGAGGGCCTCCGCACGTTGGCGCTTCTCTTCCTCGGTGCGAGCGCGCTGGAATGTCAGTTGCGCCACCGGCCGAGCTTAACGCACGTGGTGTGATTTGCATAACGCACAAGGATTCTGGTTCACCCCAGTCGTCTCGGGGCCGCCCGATCATGGCGAAATCGCCGTGCACCCTCCCGATGTCATCGGCTCCACGGCTGAGCTGCGCCACCAACCCGGTCTACCCTCGCCCGGTCTACCCTCGCCCGGTCTACCCTCGAAGACGGACGACAAGCGACCCGAGAGTGACTGGGAAGGTGCGCAATGCTCGCAGCATTCGGATTCGACACCCTGGGCGTGGTCGTCGGGGACATGTTCTTCGTCGACCCGTCGCCGCTCGAGGGCCAGGAAACCCCGGAACGGGGAGTCAGGCTGGAACTGCGCCTCGTCGACCGCGGCGCGCCGCGGGGGTCCATCTACGCCGGCGTCCCGATCTCCTTCGATCGGCCGGTGTGGCGGGTGGACCTGTTCGGGTCCACCGAGAGCCCGCCGGGGACGCTGGACCGGGCGCACCACCACCCCCGCTTCAACGGGTGGGAACCCGGGCGCCGGAACTTCGTGCCCGAACTGTCGGCCGACCCGGTCTCCTGGCTGGCCGGTCAGCTGGCCGACCCGGCGGCCGTGCTGGCACGGGCCGGCGTCGACGCCGACGAGGTCACCGAGGCCGACAAGACCGCGCTGGCCGCGTCGGCCCCGGAGATCGTCGCCACGGTGAAGCGGATGCTCGAGCAGGTGGCGGACGGACAACTGGCCCCGGCCCCCGCCGAACCCGTCGCCGCGGCCCGCACCGGCTGGCTGTGACGCCGGCCCGGCCCGGGCGGTGAGCTACCCGCGACCGTTGCGGGCAGGGCCCTGCCGGTCGGGGACCCCGGTCCCGTCGCTTGACGCCCGCCCCCGCTCCTTCGCCTGATACATCGCGAGGTCTGCCTCGTGCAGGATTTCGGCGGCGTCACGCTGCTCGTCGGGCCGCACCGCGACAACCCCGATGCTGGCGCTGATGCAGCTGACATCTGGGATCCCGCCGCCGTCGCGCCCGGCGGCGACCGGTTCGCTCAGCGCGAGATGCAGCCGGCCGGCGACGAGGTCGGCCTCGGTGTGCTCGACAGGACCGGCCAGCAGCGCGACGAACTCGTCGCCGCCGACTCGTCCGACCAGATCGTCGGGGCCCAACGCCGCACGGAGGCGCTCGGCGGTGATTCGCAGCACGGCGTCGCCGGCGTGATGCCCGAGCGCGTCGTTGACCCGCTTGAATTTGTCGAGGTCGATGAACAGCACCGCGCCCAACCGGTGATCCCCGGCTTCCAGCGCGTCGGTGACCAGGTCCAGAATGTGGGCACGGTTGGGCAGCCCGGTCACGTGATCGTGTGTCGCCTGATGCGCGAGTCGCTGGTAGGTGGTGTGTTGCTTGGTGACGTCGGTGAACGACACCAGCACCGATGACCCGGTCGGATCCGCGGGATCGAGCAGCGACCAGTTTGCGGAGACCCAGACGCGCCGTCCGTCGTCCAATCGGTCCACACCACAAACCCGGCCCCGCTGCGGACTGGTTTTCAAGTTTTCGAGCACTTGAGGGCGATCGACGATGAGCAACTCGCCGTCGCTGTCGTAGATCGGCATCGGGTGTGACGTCACCAACTCGAGGGCGTCGACACCCGTCTCCCGCATGCCCATGATGCGCAGCGCCGCCGGGTTCACCGATTCGACGATTCCCTCGGCGGAGATGACGATGACGCCCTCCTCCAGGGAGGCCACGACGGTCTGGAAATGCTGTTCGGCGCGCTGCAACGCGGTCTGGTCCGGGGCGGCGCTGACCGCCTCGCCGGCCTTGGGTGCGGTCACGTCCCACACTGCGACCTGGTGGGCAGGCCTGCCCAGCCACTGGCAACGAACTGCCACCGCCTCCACCACGCGGGCCGTCCCGTCCAAGGGCAGAATGACCAGCTCCACCGGCGGCGAGATGTCCCCCTCACGTTGGCGGGCCGCGGTCCGAGAGAGCACCGTGGGAACCGATTGCGGGGCCACGAAGTCGATGATCCGGTGCCCCACCAGTTGGACGGCGGATTCCGCCGCCATCGTGTGCACCATGGTGTCGTTGGCATAGAGGCAGCGGCCTTCGGCGTGCACACAGATCGCGACGGCGCTGTCGTCGATCATCCGCCGTAAGTCCTGCTCGGCCTCAGCAGGCCCGCGAGCGGCGGCAGCTGTGGCCGCGCCCCGCAGCAGCTGGCCCACCTGATCGCGGACGGTCGTCAACCGGGCACGCTGCCGCTGCACGCGGCCCGCCGCATGTCGTTCGCCCGGCCGGACCGATGCCGACGTGGAGGGTTCAGCGACCACCGCGACACCTTCCTCGCCCGACTGCGGATCCGTTCACAACCTGGAGCGCTCGTTCCCCTGCTCTACCCCCGGTCCGGGTGCGCGCGCGGCTCCATTGTGCAGTTTGCCGGTTCGATCGGCAACGTGACGCCCGCGATGCATGACCGACGGGCTCGTCGTCAGTGGCATCGCGCGCACCACCCGGGAGTCTTCGATGCGATCAGCCAAAGACAAACCGGCACACGACGATAGCCCTGGGCCGACGACAACCGAAGATCGACACCGCGCACGCGTTGCCAGGACCGACCGCTCATTGGCTCCACCCGGACGGCCGCGGAGCTGCTAGAAAGTTCTGCGAGGAAGGGACCCGATGCCGCGTGTTCGCCGAATACCCCGATGCCCAGGGCTACGCCAGGCAATGGCTCGACAACGCCGAGCGGTGCGGCGTGCCCGCGGAGGTCGCCGCCGGCATCGCGTCCCACGTCCCACCCGCCGGCTTTGGGCTCCTCGAGGCAATGGACGAGATCCGCGACCCCCAGGGCAAGTCGTTCTTCCTGGTCCCGCAGTCCACCGGCGGCGACGACGCCCGCCACGCGGTGCTGCTGACCTACATCCTCAATGCGGGCACCGGCTACGGCGCGCCGGGCGGTCAGCCCGCAGACTTCCCCGAAACGCCGTACAGCGCTGCGGAGGTATGGCGAATCCGTCATCGGCAGAGCCGCAACGACTGGAGCTACACCCGCGACGTCGGGTTCGTGCACCGAAACGGGGGTCGCCTGGTCACCACCCCCAACGGCATGCTGATGGGCTTGGGCGGCAACTGGATCCAGCGCCAGTTCAGCCGGCAGGGCGGCACCACCTGGGGCGACATCTTCATGGTCAACGCGGGCCGGATCACCGACCCCGCCGAGCGGTTGCGCCGCGTCATCCGGTCGCCCCGCAGCAACCCCGACCTGGACCGGGTGCTGCACCACGAGGAGATCCACTCCCAGCAATGGGCGGGGAAGGGCTACCAGGGCATGATTTTCGACTACGGCCGAGAACTACTGCGCGAGTTGGTTTTTGGAGCGACAAATCGGCTCGAGGCGGATGCGGGCCTCTCCGACGGTGGCTACAGGTCGTGAACTCCGTTGTGCAGCAACATCAGCCCGATCACGACGAGGACCGCCGCGAGCAGTGCGGCATTGTTCTCGTCCATCCACGTTTTCAGCCGTGCCAACGTGTCGTCGAGGCGGCGGCCGGCGACGGCGTAGGCCAGGATCGGGATCGCGACCGTCGAGGCGGCGACGACGACGAAGCACGCGGCGGCGATCCAGTCACCGATCAGAGCCAGTCCGCTGGTGCCGATGGCCAGTCCGGCCGACACGCACAGCAGGCCGGACGCCGCCACCGACAGCGCGGTCAGCGCGGCCAGGCCAACCAGCCAGCCGGCGAGGAAGGCGAGGCCGCTCGGCCGCCGCCGCGGGGCCTGCAGGACCAGGACCGCCGGAATGACCGTGATCGGCGAGAGCGCGATGACCAGTCCCAGCGGCACCAGTGCGGTCAGCACCGAACCCCAACTGCCTGCCATGGGCAGGCATCCTGCCACAGCCGACTACCGCAGAGCGTGAATTCCGTTGTAAACCACCATGAAACCGATCAGCACCAGGATCACCGCCATCATCGCGCCGTGGTTTTCCTCCATCCAGGCCTTGAGCCGCTCCAGCGTGCCGTCGAGGCGGTCACCGGCGCCAACGTAGGCCAGGATGGGCACCGCCACTGTCGACGCGGAGATGACGACGAAGAGCGCGGCGGCGGTGAACCCGCCCGCGACGCCCAGGGTGCTGCTGCCGATGGCCAGGCCGGCCGCCGCACACAGGATCAGGACCTCGGGCCGTATCACCACGAGCAGCGCCCCGGTCATGGCCGCGCGCGGCGGGGTCAGCTTGGAGAACGAGCGCATCCAGGCGGGCATGCCACCGTGGCGGTTGCGGGTCACCCAGCGGTAGACACCGAAGAGGACCAGCGCCGACCCCAGCACCACGCGCAGCCAGGACGCCCAGGCCGGCGGCGACGTGCGCAGGTTGCCGAGCAGGTCCGAGCTCGCGACGAACGCCGCGGTGACGGCCGCCAGGCCCAGCACCCAGCCGCTGAGGAAGGCGAGGCCGACGGGTCGTGGCCGGGAAGCGTGCAGGACCAGGACCGCCGGAATGACCGTGATGGGGGAGATTGCGATGACCAGCGCCAGCGCGATGAGCGCGGTCAGTACGGAGCCCGAACTTTGTGCCACGGGCAGCAATCATCGCATTGGCGCTCCGGCTGGGCAGCACGGACACCGGAGCCCCGTTGGCCGGCGACGGACGGATCGTGTTCTGCAGGCAGCCGCCGGACTGGCCGAACGCGTGCCGCCTACCCCACCGGGGGACCAAGCGAAGCCTCTGGGGCGCAGCGGCTCGCACGGGAACAGCGCAGTCAGGTCCACGAGCACCGCAACGGGCGGCCGCACCGCCCGAAACGGTCCGCTGACCGGTTGCCCGGCGCACCCGGTCGAACCGAGCTGGCCCATCTGTCGATCATGAGTTCGAATACGCGGGGCGGCGTCGCGCGCATGGCACCATAGCGGTGATGCTCATCCGCGCCCGGCTGTGGCCGCTACCGGCGGCGCTGGATCCGCTGATGATCGGGGCACTGGCGGCGACGGTCAGCCTGATCGGGGCCGGCCGCCCGTCCTTCTGGTACGACGAGGCGGCGACGATCTCGGCCGCCTACAGTCGCTCGCTGCCCCAGTTGTGGCGGATGCTGGGCAACGTCGACGCCGTGCACGGCCTGTACTACCTGCTGATGCACGGCTGGTTCGCGGTCTTTGCACCCACGGAGTTCTGGGCCCGCGCGCCAAGCGGTTTGGCCGTCGGCGGCGCCGCGGCCGGGGTGGTAGTGCTCGGCAAACAGCTCTCGTCACGCACCGCCGCGGTGGCCTCCGGCGTGTTCTGCGCGATCCTGCCCCGCTCGACCTGGGCAGGAATCGAAGCCCGACCCTACGCCGTTTCCATGATGGCCGCGGTCTGGCTGACGGTGTTGCTGCTGTACGCCATCCGGCGTGACGACACGCGGGTCTGGTCATTTTACGCTGTTGCACAAGCGGTTTCGATCGTTCTCGACGTGTACCTGGCGCTGCTGGTGCTGGCGCACGCGGCTTTCGTCATCGCGTTCCTGCGCAGGCGGAGCGTTCTGGTGCGGTTCACCGTCGCCTCGGTGCTGACAGGCTGTGCGGTGACGCCGTTTCTGGCGCTGGCCGCCGGGCAGGTGCACCAGATCAGCTGGATCGCACGGATCGGGCGCCGGACATTCGAAGACGTGGCGGTGCAGCAGTACTTCGAGAGAAACCCGCGGTTCGCAGTGCTGGCGGGCCTGCTCGTCGCGGCCGCGATCGTCGTCCGGCTGTGCACGCCGGGGCCGGCGGATCGGCGGTTGCCGACGCTGGCGGTCGCCTGGCTGGTGATACCGACCGCCGCGATCGTGGTCTGGTCGGCGCTGGTTCACCCGGTCTACACGCCGCGCTATCTGTCGTTCACCGCACCGGCGATGGCGCTGGTGCTGGGCACCGGCGCCGCGGCAGTGGCCGTCAACCCGCGGCGCACGGCGGTCCTGGTCGGATTGTTCGCCATGGTCGCTGCGCCGAATTACATTTCGGTGCAACGCAACCCGTACGCAAAATACGGTATGGACTACAGTCAGGTGGCCAACGTGATCGCCGCGCGCGCAGCACCGGGCGATTGCCTGCTCGTCAACGACACGGTGACGTTCATGCCCGCCCCGATGCGCCCGTTGATGGCGGCGCGCCCCGATGCGTACCGCAAGCTGGTCGACCTCACCCTGTGGCAACGGGCTACCGACCGCGCCGACGTCTTCGACACCAACCTGATACCCGAGGTCGTCGCCATACCCCTGAGCCGTTGCGGCGTCGTATGGATCATCACCCAGGCCGACGAGTCGCGGCCCGCTCACGAGCAGGGCCCCGCACTGCCACCAGGTCAGAGCTACGGGGCGACCCCCGCCTTCGCGGTGCCCGACGAACTGGGCTTCCGACTCGTCGAGCGCTGGCAGTTCAGCCTGGTCCAGGTGATCAAAGCGCGACGGTGACGCTCACCAGATGCGGAGGTAGTCGATGAGCATGGTGCACGGGAACCTGCCCATCGCCGGGTCCCCACCGCCGACCCCGCCGACTGCAAGCGTGTACACGGGAGTCATCCAGTAGCCGGGATCGTTGAACGGCCAGCGTTTGTCGTCCGGGTTGCCGTGCACCGGAATCGGTTTGTTGGGAACGCTGAAATAGGGCTTGGCGCCGTCGACGTAGTCGCGCCAGAACTGAAATCCGTTTTCGCCCCAGTGCATTCGCCACGTGTGCCACGCGCCGTCGACCAACCCGGGAATCGACCTGCCCTCCCAGGTCTTCCCGTTGGACGCCGCGTGGACCGTGGTGCCTGCCGGCCAGCTGCCGTTGCCGTACCACTCGAAGATGTCGACCTCGCCGTCGGGCAGCGGGTCCTCGTTGACAGCCCAGAACGAGGGCCACAGACCAGGGAACAGGCAGTCCAGCTTGACCCTTGATTCCCAGGTCTGGTTGATCATACTGCGGAAGTTGCCGCGCAGTTTGCCGGTGTAATACGTGCCGAAGTCGTTGGCGGCGCACAGGACGAGGTTGGAATTGCCGTCGAGGAAAACGTTTTGGCGGTCGTCCCGGTAGATGCCTTCGACCGGCGGGAACACGTCGTCCTGCCAGGTCTGCACCGTCCACTTGGCCGGATCCGGTGCCGAGCCCGCCGGGCCGTCGAATTCGTCCTGGAATATGTAGGGCCCGCCCGCGGATTGGGCGGGCGCCGAAGGAGGCAGCGGGTGCGCCTCTGCCTCCGGCAGACGGACCGAGGCGGCGGCCGCGGCCGCAAGCATGCCGATCCCAGTCGTCAACATGCTGCGACGATCCATTCCTAGACACCACCCATCCGCGAGCCGGAAACGCCATCCTGCGACATTCCCCCGAAAGCAACGCTGCAAACCGTGTTATGAAACCACGCGGCGGGGGCGCGCTGCATCTCGCCCCGCCGCGTCACGGCGCGTCCGCCGACGGCCCGAAGGGGCGGGCACGGCATCGCGGGCGCCCGGGGCGAAGGCCGGGGCCCTACCGAGACGTGGGTTCGCTCAGCTTGACCAGCGTCTTGCCGATGTTGACCCCGGTGAACAGCCCGTTGAGGGCATCGACGCACGACTCGATGCCCTCGAAGAGGGTCTCCCGGTGCCGCAGCAGCCCGTCGGCCTCCCACCGGCGCAACGCGGCGAACGCCTCGTCGAAGCGCCCCCACTGGTCCAGGGCGTTGAAGCCCTGCATCAGCGCCGTCTTGGACAACAGGTTGACGTAGTTCGCCGGACCGGGGTGCTCGCCGCTCAGGTAACTGGAGATGACACCGCACAGCACCACGCGCGCGCGGGCGGCCAGCCGGCCGAGCACCGCGTCGAGGATGGGCCCCCCGACATTGTCGAAGTAGACGTCGACCCGTCGCGGGCAGTGCTCCTTGAGCGCCGCGGCCAGGTCGTCGTTCTTGTAGTCGATGCATGCATCGAAGCCGAAGTCCTCGACCACCGCCTTGCACTTGTCCGGCCCGCCCGCGATGCCCACCACCCGGGCGCCCGCGATCTTGGCGATCTGCCCGGCTACCGACCCGGTGGCGCCGGCGGCCGCCGAGACCACCACCGTCTCCCCGGGCTGCGGGCGACCGATGTCGGTCATCCCGAAGTAGGCGGTGGCACCGGTCGGCCCGTACACCGACATGATCGCGAGCTGGTCGTCCTCGCCGGGGATGGGGGTGCTGAACATGTCGTCGCGGATGATCGCGTACTCGGAGAAGCCGGTCAGCGTGGTGACGACGTCGCCGACGGCGAAGGCGGCACACCGCGACGTCACGACCTCGCCGATGCCGGCCGCCCGGATCACCTCGCCCAGCTGCACCGGCGGCAGGTAGCTGGGCTGGTCGTCCAGCCAGGTGCGGGCGGCGGCGTCGATGCCGACGTAGGTGGTACGGATCAGCGCCTCCCCCTCGGCCGGCTCGGACGCCGGCGTGGTCACCAGCTCGGTGTCGACGGGCCGGACCAGCCCGGTCGGGCGGCGGCGCAACACGATCTGACGGTTTTGCAAGTCGGGCACGAAGCAGAAACTACAGGCCCGGACCGTCTGCGGGAACGTCGTGGGGCCGAGGAATCCGAATCGCCGTCGAGAGCGCGCGCCGCGATGCGAGGGCACCTTGCAGGAGGTGGTGCCGCCGCGATGCGCTCAGTAACCCGGCCCCAGGAACGGGTTCTGCCCGGCGCCGGGGTACTGGGGGGCCTGGTTCTGGGGGACCTGGTTCGCCGGCACCGGCACCGGGATCGGCACCGGCAGCAGCGGGAGGCGGATCCACTCCGTCGTCATCGGCACCGTCGTCGTGGTCGGCGTCTCCGACGTGGGCGGTGGCGGCGGTGTCGTCGTGGGCGTCTCGGTCGGGCTGGGCGGCGGCGCAGTCGTCGTCGCGGCCGGCGGTTGGGTCCGTCGCGGCGGCGGGGGAGGCGTGGTCACGACCACGGGTGGGGGTGGCGTGGTCACGACCACGGGTGGCGGCGGCGTGGTCACGACCACGGGTGGCGGCGGCGGTGGGGGTGGGGACGGGGGCGGGGGTGGGGGCGGGGACGCACTGGGCACCGGCGGCGGGGGGACGGCCGTGGGCACCACGCTGGGCAGCGGCACCGGGCGGGGCGCCACGCTGGGCGCAGGCGGTGCCTGGCGGTTCTCGATACCCGTCAGCGTGTAGGCCACCCCACCGATCGCCGTCATTGCCACCATCGCACAGGCGCCGATGATCAACTGGGACAACCGCACCCGCCGCCGCGGCCGCGTGATGGGCTCGTCGAGCATGTTGAGGCGCATCGACCAGCCCGCGGGGCCGTCCTCGTCGTAGGCCTCGGGCGTGTACGGCAACCGCACGTCGCCCGGGTAGTCGGTTTGCGACCAGGCCAATTCGCGGTCCGTCATGGCCTCATCGTCGATCACCAGAACGTCGCCGCACCCCAGATCGACGACTTCGCAGGCATCCGCCGCGGCAGCGAGCAGGCCAACGGAGGTGCGCGTGCGAAAGTCGAGTTCCGCACCGCGAGACGCCAGCATCAACGCACCGCACGCCGCCGCGAAGGCGGGCTGCGAGGGCGACACGACCGGCCTGTGGGAGTGCACCGAAAGACGTTCCGTGACAAGCGGAATGCTTGCTGCGCCACCGATGGTCACCACCGCCGAAAGGTCCGCCCAGCTCCTGTTGTTGCGAACCAGCATGTCGTCGAGCGCATAGATCAACCCCGTCAGGCGATCCTGTATGAGGTCGCCCAGCTCCTCGCGTGTCAGCCGCATGGTGCACCGGCGTCCGCCGAGCTCGGCAGCGATCTCGGTCACCGTCTCGGTGGACAGTGTCTCCTTGGCCGCGCGGCACTGCTCCCGGAGCCGACCCAGCTGACCCACCGCGGTGGCGCTGGCCGGGTCCACACCGCTGCCGTGCCCGAGTTCCTCGAAGACCTGCAGCAACAACGCCCGGTCGATCTCGTCACCGGAGAACTCCGGGAAACGCATGGTGGGACTGACCGGCTCGAACTCATCGCCGAGGTTCATCAGCGTGGCTGAGGTACCACTGGCGCCGAAGTCGAGCAATCCGACCACCCCGGTTGCCCCGAAACATAATTCGGCGTTCGCCGCGGTCAACGCCGCGACGGCGTCGGACACCACGCGCGGCGCCATGCCGCTTCGGACGAAGCCCACATGGGTCCGCAGGCCGTTGCGCAGCGCCTGCACGGTCGCCGGTTTCCAATGTGAAGGAACGGCGATCGAGATCTCCGACGACGACGCGTCTGCACCGGCGGCCAGCACCATCGCGTCCAGCGCCTCGACCATGAGCAGGTCCGGATCGTGCGCCGAGCCGTCCGCGGACACCAGCGCCACCGAGTCACCGATGCGCTCGACGAAGCCGCTCATCAGCACGCCGGCCTCGCTCAGTGGCGGAGCCTCGACGGGCAGACCGATTTTCGGCGCGCAGTGCGGATACAGCGTCAGCACGGCACGCCGCGAAAGCGGCGGGCTTCCGTTACACGCGGCGACCAGGTTCGTGGTCCCGATCGACAACCCGACTGGGTCGTACATAAAGCGAACACCTTCGGCTGCAGGGGTCGATGGCCAGCGCTAACCCTAGCCGTAGACACGCCCAAAGACGATGGCTTGCAACGTCATTGGTATACGTGCGATGCCATTGTGTCACCGAAGTGGTACCGCAGACCCCTTGACAAGTCCGCCCGGTCGGGGTTCACACCACGGTGAGGGGCAGCGAGCGCCTCGGCTGGAACTCGAACGTCGATCCGCCGCTGACCTTGGCCACCGAGACCTCCGGCAGCTCGTCGGCGGGGGTGTCGCCGGCAACGAACTCCGCCGTCCACTCGGTGACCGTGCCGCTCACCCGGACCCGCAGCCGCGGATCGATGGCGGTGGCGATCGCCTGCAGCGGCTGCACGGACTCCGGTGAACACAGCGCGATCCAGGCGCGGTCGTCATGGGCCGGCGACGGCCGCACCGAAAGCCCGTTTCCCCGTGTCTGCGCCAGCACGTAGCCGGCGGGGTTGAGCAGGGGATGCAGCTCGAGCACCCGCAGGGTTCCTTCGGCACCGCCGGGGAGTGGCAGCGCACGGTGAATACGCTCGGCGGCCAGCCCGGCGATGCCGACCAGGCCGCGGGTGCACACGTCGACCGCCTGGGCATCGTCGCTCGCCCGTGCACGCACCGCGAGGGCGAAGGACAGGTACAGCAGGTGCATCTGCACGCACACCTCGTCGGCGATGCGCACCAGCGCCGAGTGCGAGAAGGCGCCGAAGTCCAGGTCGGCCAGCACCGGCCCCGTGTAGTCGGCCAGCCCCTCGTCGGCGGGATCGATCGCCGCCAATTCCCAGGTGGCGGCGTTGGTCTGGCGAACAACGTCCAGGGCCGGGATGGCCCGCGCCTCGGGATGAGAGTCATCGATGACGACGGTCCACGCGCAGTGCGGATGCCGGTCCGCCGGCTGCCGCGGCGGCCGATGGACAGGCCGGACCTGCGCGCGCGGGTTGGTCGCCACCGCGGTGGCGTCGAACGTCGGGTCCTCGATCGTGTGGCACATACCGAACACGTACTTCTCGCCCATCGGCTCCACGTCGAGCAGCGCACCGCAGTGGTCGAGGTGGAATTCGCCGTGCCAGCGGTCGTGGATCGTGTAGCGGAAGTCCATGAACTGCGGCGGGGCCCCGATGTCGAGCTGCAGACCCTTGAAGATGGTGGGCACGTCGTTGCCCTCGTAGCCCAGCGCCCGCTGCATGCGCCTGGTGTAGAGGGGGCTGGCACCCGCCCACTCCTCGATCGCGATCTGCACCATTTCGTCGCGGCCGAAGGCGTTGATGCACCAGGCCATGCCGGAACGGTCGATCAGCTGCCCGATCAGCAGCAGTTCGGGAACCAGGACGGCCAGTTCCTGACGGGACAGCTGCGCGTACCGGGAGCGATGCACCGCCCAAAAATAGACTCGACTATGTTATAAAGTCAACAATGTCGGTTTCCCCAGGTCAGAAGTCAGGCCGCTCGGCGAATCCCACGCGGCGCACCAGCGCACCGCGCAAGCGCGGCGACGATACCCGGGCGAGGATCATCGACGAGACGGTCCGCTGCATCGTCGAGGAGGGTTTCGCCGCGGCGACAGCCAAGCACGTGGCCGAACGTGCGGGCGTGACGTGGGGGGTCATCCAATACCACTTCGGGGACCGCAACGGCCTGCTGATGGCCGTCGTCGACGACGGGGTCGCCAGACTGATCGACAGCCTGTCGTCGGCCGACGTCAGCGACCTGCCGCTGAACGAGCGCATCGAAGTCGTCGTCGACACGGCCTGGACCTGCTACAGCAGCCCCACCTCGACGGCGGCCCTGGAGATTCTTCGGGCCACCCGTGGCGGCCCGGACGCGGCGTCGCGGCACCACCTGCTCGAGATGAACTCCGCGATCGCTCAGCTCGGCCGGCTGATCACCGACGACCCCGCCGACGACGGCGTGGCCGAGGTGATCTGGGCGGCGCTACGGGGTGTGGTCCTGGTGCAGATGATCATCGGCGCACCGGTCGACTGGCGCGCCGAGCGGCGCGCGCTGGTCGACATGGTGACGCATTACCTGCAACGCTCGGGCGGTGGTGCATCCGATGTGCTGGAATGACCTGATGATCCCCCAAGAGTTCGCCGACATCGAAGCCGTCAAGCAGGTCAAATACCGCTATCTGCGTGCGCTGGACACCAAGCGCTGGGACGACTTCGCCGACACCCTGGCCGACGACGTGATCGGCGACTACGGGTCGTCGGTCGGCGAGGAGCACCACTTCACCAACCGCGTCGACCTGGTGAACTACATGCGCAAATCCCTTGGGCCGGCGGTGATCACCGAGCACCGGGTGACCCATCCCGAGATCACCGTGTCCGGCGACGAGGCGTCGGGCACCTGGTACCTGCAGGACCGGGTCATCGTGGCCGACTTCAACTTCATGCTTATCGGTGCGGCTTTCTACCACGACACCTACCGGCGCACCGACGAAGGCTGGAAGATCAGCGCCACCGGCTACGAGCGCACCTACGAGGCGACGATGTCGTTGGCGGGCTTGGACTTCAAGCTCGCCCCCGGTCGCGCCCTGGACTGATCACAGGGCCGGACCGATCACAGGGCCAGACCGATCACAGGGCCGGACCGATCACAGGGGCTGCGGCGCTACTTGCCGATCGCGATCACCGCGCCGGGCCGCAGCCAGCGGATGACCTGCACCAGTGTCGCGTCGTCGATCGCCACGCAGCCCGCGGTGGGGCCGCCGTCGGTGGTGTGGAAGAAGAACGCCGCCCCGCCGCCGGGAGTCTTGTTCTTGTTGACGCCCATGACGACGGCGTGCTTGTACTGCGGGATGTTCAGGTTCTCGCTCTCGGCTGTGCTGAACGGGCACTGCGACTTCTGGCAGACCTGCATCGAGTTGAAGGTGGGGCTGTGGTCGTCGCCGCTCCACCAGTAATTGGGTCCGACGACCTGCGTGTACGGCAGTCCCCCACCGGGATTCGGCGCGGTACCGAAGGCCGAGTCCAAGGTGTAGACGCCCATCGGAGTGGCCGGCACGCCGCTTTTGGCCTGCGGCGCCATCCCCGCCGAACCGACGTGGGTTCCGATCCCGGTCCGCAGCGGCTGCCATCCGGCGGTGGTGCGCTGATAGATGTCCATCTGCGCCGTCGAACCTCCGGTGCTCACCACCGACACCACCTGGGTGGCATTGCCGACCGCTTTCGCGAACCAGGGGTCGGCGGCGGCACCACCGCTCGGGGCGAGCCACAGCGACCCGAACACCGCGCACGCTGCAGCACACAGCAAAGCCAACAGGCGCATGCCACCCATCGTCGGGGCACGCAAACCGCGTCGTCAAGTAAAAGTTGAGCCCCGTTTGGATCACGGTCGCGTGATCCGGGCGCCGCGAGTCCGTCCCCGGCCGCACGGGTCATACTGGCGTCATGGCGGTGTTCATCCGGAAGTTGTTCGGCACCGGCGAGCTGTTCGACGACGGGTTCCGCGGCGCACAGTCACGGCACCACGAACCGGCCGTTCCGGCCGAATGCATTGTCCGGGCCGGTGGCGTCACCTGCAGCCCATGACCGACGGGGCGTTCAGCGCGCACGAACGGAGGGCGGTGTACCGGGTGATCTCGGAGCGGCGGGACATGCGCCGCTTCACCCGCGGCGGCGTGGTGCCCGAAGAAGTGCTGGTGCGTTTGCTGCAGGCCGCCCACGCCGCGCCCAGCGTCGGGCTGATGCAGCCCTGGCGCTTCGTCCGCATCACCGACGACTCCCTGCGGCGCCGCATCCATGCGCTCGTCGACGAGGAGCGCACGCTGACCGCCGCCGCCCTGGGCGAGCGGGGTGGGGAATTCCTCGAGCTGAAGGTCGAGGGCATCCTCGACTGCGCCGAATTGTTCGTCGTGGCGCTGTGCGAGGACCGGGAACGACACGTGTTCGGCCGCCGGACCCTGCCGCAGATGGACCTTGCTTCGGTGGCCTGCGCCATCCAGAACCTGTGGTTGGCCGCCCGGTCCGAAGGCCTCGGCCTGGGGTGGGTGTCCCTGTTCGATCCGCAACGGTTGGCGGACCTCCTGACAATGCCCGCCGGGGCCGAGCCGGTTGCCATCCTTTGCCTGGGCCCGGTGCCGGAGTTCCCCGATCGGCCCGCCCTGGAACTGGACGGCTGGGCCTTCGCGCGACCGTTGTCGGAGTTCGTCAGCGAGAATCACTGGGATCGGCTGGCCGCCGACTCACCGAAAACCCACTGAGCGAATCCGTTTCGGCGGTTTGCCGACGCAGGCCGCAGGCTCGGTGCCGGGCAGGGGGTATCGTCGCCGACGGAACGCAACCAGAAGGGGCGGCACACACGTGGCGGACGGGCAGCGCGACAACGTCCTGATCGTGCACTGTCACGATCTCGGACGCCAACTGGGCGCTTACGGACACCGCGACGTCTCCAGCCCACGACTGGACCGGCTTGCCGCCGAAGGCATCCTTTTCACCCGGGCCCATGCCACCGCGCCGCAGTGCTCGCCGTCGCGAGGTTCGCTGTTCACGGGTCGCTACCCGCAGACGAACGGACTCGCGGGCCTGGCCCACCACGGCTGGGAGTACCGGTCCGGGGTCCGCACACTTCCGCAGATCCTGGCCGGATTCGGCTGGCGCTCAGCACTGTTCGGCATGCAGCACGAAACTTCGCACCCGCGACGGCTGGGCTTCGACGAGGTCGACGTGTCGGACCCCTACTGCGACCACGTGGTGGAACGGGCCGGGCAATGGCTACGACACCAGGCCGAAAGCGCTGCGGCCCAACCCTTCCTACTGACCGCTGGCTTTTTCGAAGCGCACCGCCCCTACCCGGCCGACCGCTACCCGCCAGCCGACCCGGATACCGTGGACCCGCCCGGCTACCTGCCCGACACCCCCGAGGTCCGCGGCGACGTCGCCGCCTTCCATGGGGCCATCGCCGTGGCCGACGCCGCGGCCGGACGACTGCTGGACGACTTGGCTGAGACCGGCCTCGACGAGCGCACCTGGGTGGTGTTCTTCACCGACCACGGCCCCGCCTTCCCTCGGGCGAAATCGACGCTCTACGACGCCGGAACCGGCATCGCGATGATCGTGCGCCCACCCACCGTGCGCGCCACGGGTCCCCGCGTCTACGACGAACTGTTCAGCGGCGTCGACCTGGTGCCGACGCTGCTGGGCCTGCTGGGTCTCGACGTTCCCGACGACGTCGACGGCCTGTCACACGCGGCGGCCTTGCTCGCGCCGGACCCGCCCACTACACCGGTCCGGGACCATGTGTTCACCAGCAAGACCTATCACGACTCGTTCGACCCGATCCGCGCGATCCGCACCAAGGACCACAGCTACATCGAGAACTACGCGCCCCGGCCACTGGTCGACCTGCCGCTGGACATCAAGGAGAGCCCGTCGGGAGCGGCGTTCGCGGCGTTCGTTGCGGGTGCGCGTCCCGAGCGCGAACTCTATGACCTGCGCAGCGACCCCGCCGAGACCACCGACCTGCTGTCCGGCGACTTTGGCGAAGTCGAGACCATCGCAGCCGAATTGGCGCTGCGACTCAACGATTGGCGCCAGCAGACCGGAGACGTGATCCCCTCCGACTTCGCCGGAAGACTCGTGATGATGCGCAGGCTCGAGGCGTCCCGACAGCGATGTCCGCTCCCGCCACCTCGTATCTGATCGTGGCCACCCAGCGCACCGGCAGCACCATGCTGATGGAGTCGCTGCGCGCGACGGGGTGCGCCGGGGACCCGCACGAGTTCTTCCAGTACCTACCCGGCACCGGCAGGGCACCGCAGCCGCGCGAGTGGTTTGCCGGCGTCACCGACGAGTCGATCCTGCAACTGCTCGATCCACTGGTCCCCGGTGTCCCCGACGTCACGCCGCCGGTCGCCTGGCGTGAAAACATCCGAAGATCCGGTCGCACTCCCAACGGTGTCTGGGGCGGCAAGCTGATGTGGAACCAGGCCGAACAATTGCTCCGGCGCGCAGCGCTGCTGCCGGACCGCTCCGGTGACGGCCTGCGCTCGGCGATCCGTGATGTGATCGGAAGCGAGCCCGTGTACGTGCACCTGCACCGGCCCGACGTGGTGTCGCAGGCGGTCTCCTTCTGGCGCGCCGCGCAGACCCAGGTGTGGCAGGGCCGTGCAGACCCCGAGCGCGACGCGCGCGCTGTCTATCACGCCGGCGCCGTCGCCCACGTGATAGGAATCCTGCGCGAACAGCAGAACGGCTGGCGCACGTGGTTTGCCGAAGAGAATATCGAGTACATCGACTTCGCGTATCCGATGCTGTGGCGCAACCTGACATCCGTTGTCGGCGACATCCTGGAGGCACTGGGGCAGGATCGGCGGCATGCGCACGCGCCGATCACCGAACGCCAGGCCGACGTGCGATCCGACGAGTGGGTCGACCGCTACCGGGGTGAGGCGCCCCGGCTGGGCCTACCCACCTGAGCGGCGCGCGGCCCCGACCTCGGCGACGATGAACACCCGGCGGAACGGGAAGACGGTGATGCCGTCGGCCCGGGCCGGATAGGCGTCGTCCAGCAGCGGTATCAGTTCCCGGCGGAAGTGCTCCCAGTCCTGGTCGCCGAGCCGCTCGCGCACCGGGACCAGCACGGTGCCGGTGATCCACTCCAGCACCGGATGCTCACCGGTGAGCTGGTGCAGGTAGGTGGTCTCCCATACGTCGACCTCGCAGCCGGCATCCAGCAGCAGGTTCGCGTAGTGCGTCGGCGGCTGGACCACAGCTCCGACACGAAACGGAATGTCGCGCAACACCTTTGCGTACGGCTCACGTCGCGCCAACGTCCGCACCACCGCATGCGACGGCGACTCGAAGTTGCCGGGCATCTGGACGCCGATCCAGGATCCAGGCGCCAGTTCCGTGACCCAGCGCATCATCAGATCGGCGTGCTCGGGCACCCAGTGCAGGGCGGCGTTGCTGATCACCACATCGGTGTCGGGCCGGGGTCTCCAGTCGCGCAGATCACCGACGGTGGCGTCGATGCCGCGTTCACGCGCCGCGGTGACCATCTCCGGCGAGCTGTCGATCGCCTCGATCACCGCGGCCGGCCAGCGTCTGGCCAGATGGGCCGTCAGGCTTCCCGGTCCGCACCCGAGATCGACCACACGGCGTGCGCGTTCGGGCCCGACCCGGGCGAGCAGGTCGTAGAACGGGCGGCCGCGGTGGTCGGCGAAAGCCAGGTAGACGTCGGGATCCCACATACCGGTCCTCCTGAGTCTCGCTCGTCGGCCTTCGGCAAACCGTATTACCGTACGCCGTTTCCGCGCGTCCCCGGAGGGGGCGGATACCATCGGCTGTTGTGACATCCGACACGGCGCCGGCCGATCCGCCCCACCCCGGTCCGGATGGGCCGGGCGCCTTGGAGGGTGCGGACGTGCCGGCCGGTGCCGCGGTACTGCCGCCCCTGTCGGCGCTCTCTCCGCGCGAGCGTTTGGTGGTCAAGTCCTCGGCTCTCGGCGATCTCGCCCTGCGCACCTGGGTCGCGTCCCTGCTGGCCGCCACCGCGGGGCCGGTGACGGTCTCCGCCGCGGTGCGCCGGGCCGAGTCCCACGACGAACGCGCCAACCTGAGCTTCTATGCCGCGCTGGCCGCCGAACGAGACCCGGCGAAGTCGTTCCCGGCGCCCACCGGGGTGCCCCGCGTCCGGTCGCAGCCGGCGCACTCGGTCGCCGAATGGATCGCCGGCGGCACGGTCGAGGACATCGCGTTCCCCAGCAGCTTCACCGCGATCAACCCGAGTATGCGCGCTCGGTGGAATACGCTGCACGCCAACAACATCGTGCGCGCACAGCACTGGCGCCACCACGACGGGCCGCGTCCCACACTGTGCGTGATCCACGGCTTCATGGGCTCCTCGTACCTGGCCAACGGGCGGTTCTTCTCACTGCCGTGGTATCACCGGGCCGGCTACGACGTGCTGATGTACACGCTGCCGTTTCACGGCAAACGGCGCGGACGGTTCTCGCCGTTCAGCGGTTTCGGCTATTTCTCGAGTGGGCTCGGCGGCTTCGCCGAGGCGATGGCCCAGGCCGTGCATGACTTCCGTTCCATCCTCGGCTACCTGCGACACACCGGCGTGGACCGCATCGCGCTGACCGGCATCTCGCTGGGCGGGTACACCTGCGCGCTGGTCGCCTCCGTCGACGACCGACTCGAAGCCGTCATCCCCAACTGCCCGGTCGTCACCCCCGCGACGATGTTCGAAACCTGGTTCCCGGCAAACAAACTCGTCGGGTTGGGGCTGCGCCTGTCGGGGATCGGCAGCGACGAGCTCGCGGCGGGCCTGGCGTATCACTGCCCGCTGAACTACCGACCGCTGGTGCCCAGGGACCGTCGCCTGCTCATCACCGGCCTCGGTGACCGGATGGCGCCGCCGGAGCAGGCCGTGATGCTGTGGGAGCACTGGGACCGCTGCGCGCTGCACTGGTTCCCGGGCAGTCACATCCTGCACGTGAACCAGCTGGACTATCTGCGCCGGATGACGCGTTTTCTGCGGCCAGTGATGTTCTAGCCGTTCTCGCCCGTTCTCGCCCGTTCTCGCCCGTCGACGTCATCCACAGTCCGGGCTTTGTCCACAGGTTCGGCTTGGCGCGACTCTCCCCGTCACACATCCCCGCTAGATTCGAACACATGTGTGATACCCGGGTGTCGGAAGCGGCGTCGTTGCGCGCCGCCGACGATGCGGTGGTCGTGGACGCCATCGGTGCCGCCACGCGCGCCGAGGCGGTGGCGGCGGCCCGTCGGCTGGCCGCCGTCGCCGAGTTCGTGTCCCGCCACGCCGGCGGCGACACCACGCGTGCCCACTGGTCGTGCGACAACTGGGACGCGCTGGCCGCTGAGGTGGCCGCCGTCCAGGGCATCAGCCACGCCATGGCGTCGGGGCAGATGTATCTCGGCATGGCGCTGCGCGAGCGCCTGCCGAAGGTGGGGGCCCTGTTCGCCGACGGTCTGATCGGCGCCCGGCTGGCCTCGACGATCGTGTGGCACACCGACCTGATCAAGGACCCCGAGATCCTGGCATTGGTCGATGCCACCCTGGCCGCCGACGCGGCCCGGTTCGGGCCGATGTCGGTGTCCAAGACCGCCCAGGCCATCGACGCCGTCGTCGACCGGCATGATCCCGCGGCGTTGCGGCGCATCCGTGCCGGCGCCCGCGGCCGCGACGTGGTGATCACCCCTCCGGAAGACCAGTCGGGCATCGCGAACCTGTGGGGAGCCATGTTCGCCACCGACGCGGCCGTGCTCGAGCGTCGGCTCTCACAGCTCGCCCACGGCGTCTGCGCCGACGACCCGCGCACCGTCGCCCAGCGCCGCGCCGACGCCCTGGGCGCTCTGGCCGCCGGCGCCGAGCGGCTGGCCTGTGACTGCGGCAACGATCAGTGCCCGGCCGCCGGGCCCGACGCACGGGCCACCGCCGTGGTCATCCACGTGCTGGCCGATGCGGCGGCGCTGGACACACCACCCGACCCGCACCTGTCCGGCGAAGTGGCGCCGCCGTCCCTCACCGCGCAGACGACCCTGGCCGAGGCGCTGGCCCAGGATCCCGAACCCGACGTACCGGCCGGCCCCAGGCCGCCCGCCGCCCTCATCGCCGGTGGCGCGGTACTGCCGGCCCCGGTCCTGGCCGAGCTGATCCGCCGCGGCGCGCAGGTCCGGCCGGTGCGTCATCCCGGCGACGGCCCGCCCGAGCCGGGTTACCGCCCGTCCGCCGCGCTGCAGCGGTTCATCCGCTGCCGGGACCTGACCTGCCGGTTCCCCGGCTGCGATCGGCCCGCCGAATTTACCGAGATCGACCACACGATTCCCTACCCGCTCGGGCCGACGCACCCGTCCAACCTCAAATGCCTGTGCACAAAACATCATTTGCTGAAAACTTTTTGGACGGGCTGGCGCGATCGGCAGCACCCCGACGGGGTCATCGTGTGGACCTCGCCCTCGGAGCGCGAATACATCACACGCCCGGGAAGCCGGCTGCTGTTCCCCGCCCTGAGCCTGCCCACCGCTGAATTGACCAGTGCCGCCACTACTTTGCGGCACACCGGGAACCGCAGCATCATGATGCCCACGCGCCGCCGGACCCGAAAACAAGATCGCGCCCGCCGCATCGACGCCGAACGCGCGCTCAACGCCGCCCACGTCGCGCAGCGCAACCAGCCACCGCCGTATTAGGCGTGTCCTTCAGACAAACTGCTCAGTACGTCCGGACCCCCGCAGGAGCTGAGGACCCGGATACCGCCGTCCCGGAACCAGAAGTCGCCCCGGACCGGTCCTGCGGCCGTACGTAGCGCATCCAGGTCAGGACTGCGGCAACGACATAACAGACCAGGAAGACCCAGAACGCAGGTGTTTCGGTGCCGGTGCTGTCGTAGGCCTGCCGCAACACCACGTTGATCCCCACGCCGCCGAGCGTCCCGAAAGCGCCGGCGAAGCCGATCAACGCTCCCGACCGGACGCGGGCCCAGTCCAGCCGATCGACATCGCCGACACCCAGTGCGTCGCTGCGCGCCTCGAACACCGAGGGAATCAGCTTGAAAACCGAACCGCTCCCCACGCCCGACAGGGTGAACAACGCGATGAAGCCGACGACGTATCCGATCATCGTGAGCTCCGACACGTATCCACCAGGCCCGCGCGTGAGATCGTCGTGAGTGCTGACGGCGATGAGGAACAGTTCGGCCACAACCATCGCGGTCACCGAGCCCAGCGTCACGCGACCACCCCCGATCCGGTCGCTCAGTCGGCCTCCGAAGACCCGGCCCGCGGAGCCCAACAGCGGTCCGATGAAGGCGATTTCGGCGGCGTGCAGCGCCGCCTGGGCACTGGTCTGCCCGCTTGCCATGAAGTTGTGCTGCAAGACCTGGCCAAAGGCGAAAGCGAAGCCGAGAAAAGAACCGAAGCAGGTCAGATAGAGAAATGAGATTCCCCACGAGTCCGGCAGCGGAAGGATGGACCTGAAATGGGTCATCTCGATGCGGTAGTCGAGGTTGTTCATGAACAGCGCCGCACCAAGAGCGCCGACGCCTAACAGCAGCAGATAGATCACGCAGACCCAGTACGGCGCCTGGTTGCCGGCAACGGCCAGCACCACCAGTCCGACGGCCTGGATGGATGCCGAACCGAGGTTGGCGATCCCGCCGGTGAGCCCCAACGCGAAGCCCTTGAGTCGCTGTGGGTAAAAGGCCTCGGAGTTGGCCAGCGATGACGAGTAGTTTCCTGCCCCCAGGCCGTTGAGTGCCGCGCAGAGCAGGTAGGGCCACAGCGGCAGGCCGGGATGAGCCAGCAGCACAATGGCTCCCGACGTCGGGATGACCAGTAACAAAGACGAGAACACCGCCCAGTTGCGGCAGCCGAACCTGGCGTTGGCCATCGGGTAGAGCAAGCGCGCGACCGCGCCGACAAGTGACGCGGTGGCACCGAGCAACAGTTTGTCGCCGGTCGAGAAACCGTAGACGGACTGCGGCATGAACAGCGCCATCACCGACCACAAAGACCAGACCGAGAAAGCCACGTGCGAGGTGACAATCGACCAGAGCAGATTACGGCGCGCGATGACGCTGTTGCCGGAAGCCCACTTCGAGGAGTCTTCCGGGTTCCACTCCGCGATGCGATGCCTACGCAACATGGTTTGACTGCCTCTCGTCAGCGACCGCGAAAGTCGACACGTCGGTTTGGGAAGTGCCACGAGGCGCGCTCGCTCGCAGGGGATTCAATGATGCGCGGCTGTGGAACGCCGCCTGTGGGTGGACTCCTCCTGTTGCGGGCGGCATGATCCCCGGCTGGGGATCCGACATCGTCAAGACGAACCTTGACGGGCATGCTCGAGGCGCTCGTCTGCGTCCGGGATCGTGTCATGGAACGGGCGGCTCGCCGCGGCGCGCCGCTCTTTGGCCTCGCGGGCGAAAATGAGCAGGCCCGCCAACACGGTTGCCGCTGCCAGGGCAATTCCGGTCTCGGCATTGATCTCCCGCCCGAAGGTGATCGACGAAATCCCCAAGGCGAACAACCCGAAGGACTTGCGCAACGCGCTGGGATCGAATCGAGCGTGGAGGTGCGTTCCGATCTGCCCGCCGACCACGGTGATCACGGTGAAGGCCGCGCCCAACTTCCAGTCGACGTGCACGCTGCTCAGGTAGCCACCCAGTCCGGCGAACGAGTTGAGGGCGCCGACTATCAGAGACGTGCCGACGGCGTAGGCCATGGGAAGGCCGCCGACCAAAATCAGGAACGGAACGATGAAGACCCCTCCCCCTGCTCCGACCAGGCCGGACACCATCCCGATCGCGAGGCCCCCGAGCGTGACCACAACCGCGGGCAGTGCTCGGTGCTCCTCGTCCTCGACGGCGTGGCGGCGACCGCGCAGTACCGCGATTCCGGTGACGGCCACAATCGAGGCGAATCCCAGAAGCAACGCCTCACCGCTGAAAAAGCGAGCGAGCAGACCACCGACGTACGCCCCGACGAAACCACCACTGCCGAGGAGCAACGCCGTCCTCCACTGGACCCGGCCAGCCCGGATGAATGAGATTGCGGCGACGGTGCTCGTGGCGCCGACGATCATGTGTGCGACCGCGATCGCCTGCTTGGGATCCATTCTGGCGACGTAGGCGAGCAGCGGAACCGAAAGGACCGATCCGCCGCTGCCCAGGACGCCCACCACTATGCCCACGAAGAGTGCGAGAAACAAAGCCAGCCAGATCATGACGTGCCTATCTCGCTTCCTTGCAGAGGCAGGTGCTTCGCCGAGGCAGGGTTGGCGCACAGCACAGAACCGGGTCGACGTCATGACGTTGGAACCCGGGTGGACACGTCATGGTGCTCACCCGTTCAAGAAGAATCACCCGTTCAAGAAGAAGAGTTGCCATCATGATCCCCTGCGTCAAACGCGGTTGCCATCGGCGTACCGCGTACCGATACTGCGCAGGGACTGTTGGCGGACAACGTCGTCCGCATTCATGGTGAGCCCCACCACCAACAGGCGCCAACTTTTCGATGGCGCCAGACCGGGTGTTCCGGCTTCTTGCTCCCGCTAGTAGAAACCTATGGGGACCTGCTCGACAAGCCGAGCAGACCAACGCACAGGAAACCTGCAGATTCGACCGGCCGGAACCACCTGTGCAGCCGAGGCGTTCGTCCTGACGTGAAGGCACCGCCGGCGATGAACCGCGGTTCGGCGCCCGCGTCACAGGCGATCACCGCATCGTCATTCCTTCGGCGCCAGGTGCGTTCAGTCGATCGCCGCCCGGTGCGCGCCGGCCGCCGGCGTGGGCCAGTCCAGCCGCGTCAGCAGGCCTGACGGCTCCGCGGTGTGGCCGTCGAGCCGCCGGGCGGACAGCAGCTCCAGCGCCGCCAGCGCGGGGCCGTGGTTGCCGCGTTGCGGGGTCAAACCGGGCACCGGCGCGGCGGCCTCCGGTGGCGACTCGGTGAGGAAGACGCAAGCGGCCGCGAGGCTCCGGCTGGTGCGGTCACCGGCGATCTCCAGGGCCGTATACGTCTCGCGCACCGGATGCGACCGGATCGCCTCCAAGGTCTCGGGCAACGACTCGTCAACGCAGACCCGATACACCGCAACGTAATCCGAAGCGCCCCGCTGCAACCCGCGCCAGCTTTGTCGAGCGTTGGCCGGCAGCAGCCGCGGGACGTCCTCGGGCCCGACCACGACTGCGTCCCAACCGATTTCGCGAAGGTGGTCGGCCAGGCGCCGCACGGCGACACCGGTGGTCTCGGGCAACGGTATCCGCGACGAACGGGCCCGCAGTGCCGGCAGGTTGTTTGCGGCCGACACCGTGAGCCCGATCCAGGTCTCCTGCACCCGGGCCGCACTGCTGCGGCTGGTGATCCGTATCGCGTCGGCCCGGATGCCATAGCAGTCGAGGTATCGGGCGATCAGCGCCAGCGGCAGCACCTCCGACTCGTCGACCGGGGGACCGACCCGCAGCAGCGCGGTCACCTTCGTCGCGGGCGCGGCTTCCGGGACCGAGAGATTGCGGCGGCTCACGATGGCGAGGCGACGGCTCAGGATCGTGGTGACATGCAACCCATCCCACCACCCGAACAGCAGGACCACCGCGACGGCGGCGACACCGAGCAGCCAGTAGGCGCGTTCGGACCGCCACGGGTAGGCCATCGCCGCGGGTACCACAGCCAGCAGCGCCAGTGTCATCCGGCCGGGTCCGGGGGCCGGTATCGAGCGAAGCACGCTCACTGAGATGACTCCTTCCGTCGGCGTGCGCCGATTGCGGTGAAAGCGGCGACGGCCGCGACCGCCACGGCCAGCGCGGCGGTACCGGCCACCGCGACGGTCCGCGGCCTGGTGTCGGCCCGAGCCGGCACCGGCGGCACGGCCACTCGGGTGGCCGGCAACCCGGCCTGTTGGCCGGCGGGTAGTTGCCAGGTCAGGGCCGCCACCGGGTCCAGGCTGCCGGCTCCGACGACGTCGGAGGGGACCCGGGCACCGTTGTGCGCGGTCGCCGTGAGACGCTGCACGACCTGGGCGGCCGTCAGCTGCGGGTACTTGCTGCGCACCAGCGCCACGACACCGGACACGTAGCCTGCGGCGTAACCGGTGCCGCTGAGCGCTACCAGTTGCTGGTGGTTGTCGGGCAGGCCGTCGGCCAGACCACCACCGTCGTCGTTGCTCACCGACACGATGTTCTCGCCGGGCGCCGCGATGCCCACCCACGGCCCGGCCATCGTGAACTTCGACGGACGGCTCTGCGGCGTCAGCGAAGCGACCGACAGCACGTAGGGCTGCCACCACGACGGGATCGACACCGACGTGACGCCGGCCCAATTACGCGGGTCATCGGGACGGCTCCGGTCGGTCAGCGGGTTGGACTCGCACGGCGCTCCCTCGGCGATCGATCCGCTCGGGCCACCGTCGCCCGCGGCGGCCACGATCACCGCGTCCCTGTCGACCGCCGCGTAACGCAGCGCCGCCCCGAGAGCGGCCTGATCGACGGGGCGGTCGGCGGGCAGGCAGGCGATCGCCGAGACGGTGATCACCTGCGCGCCCAAGTCGGCGGCGTGCACGATCGCCCGCCCCAGCGCGGCGACGTCGACGGTGGCCCGCGCCAGCAGCGGATCGCCACCCGGCGTGCGGGGCGAGAACTTCGCCGACGTCGTCCTGATCGACACCACCCGCGCCGCGGGCGCGACCCCGGAGAAACCCTGTGCACCGGACGGGCCGGGCTGGCCGGCGATGATTCCGGCGACCAGGGTGCCGTGCCCGTCGCAGTCGGTCAGGCCGTCGGTCGTCTCCACGAAGTCGCCCCCCGGGTCGACGTTCGGCAGTCGCGGACCGGGCCGCACCCCGGTGTCCAGCACCGCGACCAGCTGGCCCTCACCGCGCGAGAACTGCCACGCAGCAGGCAGATTCAGCATCTCCTGGCTGGGCGACACCACCTCGGGATCGCTGCCGGGAATCACCCCGGAGATACTGCACGGGCCGCGCTGTTCCATCGGCTGCACGGGGCCGGGCGTGCCGGCAGGCGGCGGCACCCCGGGATCCACCTGCGGCGGGTCGATCCCGAACGCCGGTGGACACGCCGCCAGCATGACCGCGAACGCCGCTGCGAGGCAGGCCGATCCGGCCCGCATCATCGATTGAGCACCAAGGCGAACAGCCCGACCAGGTAAGCCATGACGGGAATCAGCGATGCGTCAAGCCCGGAAGCCGCGAAGCCCAGCAGCCGGCGCAGCGGCAGCGAATAGCTCTCCGGCGCTGCGATGCCCGGGTTCAGCGCCGCCACCAGCCACGCCGACATCAGCGCGACGAGCACCGTCAGCGCACCGAGGGCGGCCCCTAGCGCCCTGTCGCGGTGTAGTACACTAGCAGCACTCCGGTGACGAGATAGGGCTGGGCGAGCAGCCAGGCCTTGCACGCCGCCGAGTCCCACAGCCGGGCGCGCAGCACCGACGCCGCCGCGATCGCGGCCACCACGTACCAGCCCCAACCGCTGACGGCCCCGGGCCGCAGGGCGATCGCGACCGAGCCCAGCACGCTGAGCAGCACCGCGGCCGCGATGAACCCGCTCTGGTGGGCGTCGCCGATGCGGACCCGGCGGGGCAGGTCCTCGAGCACCCGCAACGGCGGCGCCGACGGCGTGGGATCGCCGGGCGCCGGGATGACCGGCAACGGGAAGCGGGCCCACACCGCCGAGAGCGGGGCCGCCTCGACGGTCACCAGCAGGGCCGCCACGATCAGCCCGCAACCGACGCTGAGCATCGGCAGCCGCCAGAACATCTCGGTGCCCGCGGCCACCAGCACGCCGGCTCCGAGCACCGCAGTCGCGGTGAACAGACCGACGACACGTTCGCGTTCGCCGCCGGGCACCATCAGCGCGATCAATGACCAGGCCGTGACCCCGGCCGCGGCCAGCACCAGGTGCGCGGGCCCGAACGGGCCCGGCACCGCCAGCGCCAGCGCAGCGGCGATGGGTACCAGCGCGGTGATCGAGAGCGCGATCCCGGTGCGGGCCGACCGCGCGGTGACCAGCAAACCGGCCACAGCGGTCAGCGCCGCGACCACGCTGACCCCGACCAGGCCGGCCAGCGCCCCGGTGGCCGCCCGGTAGCTGACCGACAACCCGGTGGCCACCAGCGCCACGACGATCGTCGCGGCCAGGGCGCCGCGCCGGACGTGGGCGCCGCCCCAGGGCCGCAGACGCGACGCCGAGAAGATCATGGCGGCATCCGCGATGTCCTCGACGATCCCGGGCGCGGGCTGTCCGGCCGGAACCTGTTGCAGAGCAAGGAGGTCGCCGTCGACGACGCCGACGGTGTCCAGGCTGGCGTCCAGGCTGAACGGCGCGCCTCCGACGGGCGCCAGGCTCAGCGCGACGACTGCACCGTCGTCACCTGGCGTGTCGCCGTGGCCGTTGGAGGCGGCGGGAACCATCAAGCGCCGGACCGCGGGCAGGATTTCGCGCAGCGGCAGTTCGGCGGGCAGGGCCATCTCCGTCAGCCTGCTGTCCGCGAGGATGGCGACGCGGACGATCGGCATGACGGCGCCCGACGTCACTGGGCCCGCCACGGTTGCTGGGACATCGTGCTCTCTTCTCTATCTGTGTGTTGTTATCTGTGTGTTGGTGCGGAAAAGTCTCGGGACAGCCGCTGGTCGGGGAACCACTGTTCGTCGGGCAACAGAGCGGTCAGCTGTTCGACGGCGACCGCCGTCGCGAAGGGGGTTCCCGGGTGAAACGTCGACACCCATTCGCCGTCGAATGCGCGCGACGGGCTGACCAGCACGCGCCCCGCGGTGGTGTCGACCAGGCTCATGCCGACCTCGGTGGTCGCCTGCCGACCGTCGCAGCGACAGCCGGCGACGACCTCGACGTAGCTGCGCGGACCGGTGAACACCGATTCCACCACGGGCCGGGCCGAGGACGGAATACCCAGGTAGTCAATGACTTCCGGCAGCGGTGCACCGGAACGCAACCTCTCGTCGGCCCGCGCCCCGACGCGCGCCGGCATGCTGAACTCCTCGAACTGGGCCGGCGGGCGCCGCTCGAGCCCGGCACCGAGCACGGGAACCAGGGCGCGGGAATCCTCGATGTCCATGGCGGTCAACGTGATCAGCTGCGCACTGCGCAGCGCCACGATGGTCTTGCCGGTGATGCCCGGGCGCTGGGCGACCAGGCCGCGCAGCAACGCGCCCGGGCCCGGCCCGACGAAGCGCAGGTCCAGCCACCGGTCCGGAAAACACACCACCCTGACCCAGTCGGCGATCGCCGCGTTGACCACGCCCCCGGCCGACAGCAGGCCCATACCGGTCAGCTCGTCTTTGCGACGCCGGCAGAAATCGTCGCGCTGCGCCGCGTCGCGGTAGGGGGTGGTGATCGCCAGAACCCAGGGGAAATCGCCCGCCCCGATGGTTTCCGCGACATACCACGCCTGGTCGACCGTCATCTCGACGGCGTTGGGTGCTGTGTTCATCGACGTCGGCGACGCGGTGCCTAACCGCCCCACTTGGCGGCCTCGGCCGCGTCGCGGGCGTACATGGACAGGGTGTTGCCCTCGTGGGTGCTGGCCATCGCCTGGTAGGACCGCACCAAGTCTTCCATGGCCTGGTTCCACTGGGCCTGCCACATCTGATAGGTCATGCCCGTGTCGCCCTGCCAGGCGTTGGACAGCGTCGCCTGTTCGCTGGCGATGTCGACTCCCAGCCCCTGCAGCGTTCCGGCGTAGCCGGACATGTCCGCGGCGTGCGACAGCATCGCCGGGTAGTTGTACATGATCTGTGACATCACAAGTCCTTTCGCGGGTGGGCCGGGGTCAGAAGCCGGGGTAGGTAGACGCGGCCGCGGAATCAGCGGCCACATACGTGCCCGCGGCGTCGCCGAGATTGGCCTGGGCGATGTCGAGCAACGTGTTGATCCGGGCGGCGACCTCGACGAACCGCGCGTGGGCGGCCTGGAATGCCGCCGAGGACTCGCCGACGTGGAACGCCTGCGCCGACATCGCCTCCTGCTCGGCCTGGCTGATCGTGCTGCGCATCAACGCCGCCTTGGCGCCGAATGCGGACTGCGCGGCCACCAACTGTGGAATGTGAGCATCCAAGAGGCTCATGGTGTTTCCCTTCTTCGTGATTGTGCCGAGTTCCGGTCGCCTAACTGCACATCGCTATCCGTCCGATCCCCCTCCCCCCGGGTCTTCGCCGTCGTGCTCCCAGGTGCCGGGCACCATCGGCATCCGCGGGCCGCTGCCGAACTCGCCGTCGGCCAGTTTGGTCAGGCCCGCCGCCCGCAGGACGGCGTCCTGGTGGGCGGTGCCGGCGAAACCCAACGACCCGGCCCCGCTCGCGCCGGCCACCGCCTGTGTGTCGTCGTGATCGGGCGTGACCTCGAAATCGGGTTCCAGGTCCAGGAATTCGTCGCCGTACTCACGCATCGCCACCCTCTTGCGCCGCCGCGCCCGCGACCCGGACCGGCTGGCCACCGCGGCGGCCGCCGCGGGGATGGTTGACGCGGGCGCCTTGGAGCCGCCGCGGCCACCCAGTGTGGGCCCGAAGCCGGGCCCGGGGTCGCCGCCGAGGGCCACCGCGTAGCCGAAGCCGGCGGTCGCCGCCGTCGGGGCGGGCGCACCGGGAGCACCGGCCCCGGCGGCCGGTGCCGAGGCCGTCGCCGCGGTGGGGGTCGCGATCGTCGGAGCCATGGTCACGGCCGGCAATGCCGTTCGCCCGGCCGCCGCCAGCACCGGCGCACCCGCGGCCCCGGCGGCCACCGGCGCCGCGATCGGCGCGATCCCGCCGGCGGGCAGGGTGATGGTGCCCAGGCTCAGGCTGACGCCCAGCGCCAGCGCCATCAGCATCGGGCCGTAGGTCGCGATCGGCGAGACGACTTCGTAGGCGGCGAAGAAGAACAGCGGACCGTAGGCCACCAGTGCCGCAGCAGGATTCGTGGCGAACGCGGTGATGATCTGCTGCAGGGTCCCCACCGGGTTCTGCAGCAGCGTCTCGAATTCGCCGAACCCCTCCTGGTAGAGGTTCGCGAAAGACTGCACCAGTTGCATGAACCCGGAAACCGGGTTGGCCTGGGTCGTGGCGTTGCCGTCGGATTTCACGATCGACGGCGCGGGCGCGGTCCGCGGCGCCGAAGCCAGCGCCGTCCCGGAGGCCGCCTGGTAGGCGCTCATCGTGGTGGCGGCCTGCACCCACATCCGCGCGTAGTCGGCCTCGTTGAGCGCGATCGGAATGGTATTGATGCCGAAGAAGTTCGTCGCGATCAACAACCCGTGGATCACGTGGTTGGCCGCCAGTTCCGCGAGAGTCGGCATGGCCGCCAGGGCGCCGGTGTACGCCATCGCGACGGCCTCGTGCTCCGCGGCGACACCGGCGCTGTCCGCGCTGGCCTGCTGCAGCCATGCCAGGTACGGCGCGTGCGCCGCCGCGTAACTCCCGGCGCTGGGCCCCTGCCACGCACCCGCCTGCACCGATCCGATCAGCCCACCCAGTTCGGCTGCCGCCGAGGAGTACACGGCGCTGAGCGAGCTCCACGCGCCGGCGGCCGACAACAGCGGACCCGGCCCCGGACCGGTGCTCAGCAACGCCGAATGCGCTTCCGGCGGTGCGGCCATCCAGATGGGCGAGTTCACTTCTCAGCCGCCCGTCACCCCGAACGTGGCGGCCCCGGCGGTGTCGCCCGCGAGATAACTTGCGCCGGACTCGCCCACGCCCACCCCGGCGCGGCCGAGTTCGTCGACGCCCTGGGCCGCGACGGCCGCGTGCTCCTGGCCCTGGGCACTGAAGCCGGCGGCCGTCTGCAGGGACACCGGGTCCGCCGCCGGCGGCACCACCGCGGTTATCGCCGGGGCCGCCGCCGCGTGCGCGGCGGCCAACCGCGCCGTCAGCGCCTCCACGGCCGCGCTCGCGGCGGCCAGGCCCTCGGGAACCACACGCAACGTCATGGCTACTCCTCCTCTAGTCCTTCTGTTCCGATAGTCCTTCTGTTCCGAACTCACCAACCATCGCCGACTCGGCGGCCAGCGGGTTGATCAACTGCACGTACATCGGAGTCTCGCTGTCGCCCAACAGGATCGCGCGCCCGGGCCGCAGCCGGCTGAACCGCTGACCGCGGATCTTGCCGCCGTCCTGCGGGTTGCCCGCGAGCATCAGCGTGGTCGCCTGCAGGTCGTTGAGGCGGCGCAGCAACGGGTTGGTCATCAGCGCGTGGCCGGAGCCGCTGGCGCGGGCGGTGACGATCACCCGCAGCCCCAGATCGCCGGCCTGCGCGAGCAGCCCGATCAGCGGGGTCCACGGCCGCTGCCCGACGTAGGGGCCGCTGATCGCCGGCGAGTCCGGAACCTGGTCGACGTCGTCGATGATCAGGTAGTGGGTGTGGCCCTCATAGCGCCACCGCGACAGCTCGGCCGCCGACATGCCTGCCGGGGGGCGCCGCGATTCGATGAGGTGGGACAGCCCGAGCATCGCCGGGATGATCCGGTCGATGTTCGCCGTGTACTCGTTGTCGGCGAACAACGGTTCGTCGACGAGGTGCAGCCGCCGGTCCAGCACGGTGAATGCCACCTGGTCGGCCGTGGAGTGCTCGCGCACGGTGCGGATGAGGTGGCGCAGCAGCGTGGTCTTGCCGGAGCGGCTGTCGCCGAAAACCATCAGCAGTGGATGCTCGGCGAAGTCGTGCACCACCGGTGCCAGGTCCTCCTCGCGCTGCCCGATCACCACACGTTCGCCGCCCCGATGGAGCGGCCTGACCGCGACAGGCGAAAGGTCGTCCGGCAGCAACCGGACCGGCGGGGCGGACACGCCCGGGTAGCGGGCGTTGATGGCCGCCACCTGGTCCAGTTCCGGCTGGGCGAACAGGAAATGCTCGGCGGCCATCGTCAGACCGCGGCCCGGCTGGTCGTGCGGGACGGCGTCGGCCGGCCGGCGCAGCGCACCGACCACGCGCACGTTGCTGTCCCGCGCGTCGTGGAGGCGCAGCTCGAGCCGCAGGCCCAGTCCGTCGCGCATCGCCAGCGGCACCTCCAGCCAGCTCGGTGTCGTGACCACCACATGGATTCCGTAGGCCAGCCCGACGTTGACCAGCTCGGTCACCTTGGCCAGCAGGGGATTTCGGGTGTTGAACTGGTCGGTGTTGTCCCGGCCGAAGGCGTAGATGTTGTCGATGACCAGGAACATCTCGCCGAAGCCGTCATCGGGCGCCGTCCCGTTCCTGTCGCGGAACACCCCCCGCCGCTGCCGGGACCGGAGCAGCTGCTCGATCTCGCCGAAGGTGCGCCGAATCCGTTCGGGCTCCAGCGGCGTGGCGACGCTGCCGACGTGGGCCAGGCCTTCCAGCGCCCGCAGCTGCCCGCCGCCGTAGTCGAGGCAGTAGAACGTGACCTCCCGCGGTGAGTGCAGGCTGGCCGCCGACATGATGAACGTCTGCAGCGCCGTCGACTTCCCGGACTTGGCGCCCCCGTGGATCACCACGTTTCCCGCCGACGCCGTGGCGTCGAAAACCAATGGGTCGCGCCGCATCTCGAACGGCTTGTCGATCTCGCCCAGCGGCCAGCGCCACTGGCGTTGCGGCAGGCCGGCGCGAGCCAGCACCGCGGTCAGTCCGATGGGCTCGTCCAGCGGCGGCAACCACAGCTGCGGCGCCCGCGGGCCGCAGCGTGCGAGCTGCTCGCCGATCGTGGCGATCAGCTTGCGCGGTGGCCCGGCCTCGTCCTGCGCCTCGCCGGCGCAGAACACCGTGTCCTGATCCGGCTCCACCCTTGCCGCGGTGAACAGTTTGGGCTCCGGAGCAGCTTGCACCACAACTGATTTCGTCCGAATCGGTGGATCGTAGATGCCGTCGACATAGGTGCTGCGGAACTTGATCGGCGCGGCGCCGGGCGCGGGAACCAGGAAGCCCAACCCCTTGTGTTCCTTACCGGATTCGATGTGGTAGGCATCCTCCACTCCGATGATCTGGCGAGAAACGCTGGGGCTGGCCACTTTCAGCCCGATGCGGTATGAGGTGTTCTTGTCGATGTCCTTGATCTTGCCGACGTCGAGCGTCTGCGACGCGAACAGGATGTGGATGCGGAACGAGCGGCCCTTGCGGGCCACGTAGTCGAAAAGTTCGGCGTATTCGGGGTGATCGGCCAGCATCAGGGTGAACTCGTCGGCGACCACGAACAACGTCGGGATGGGCGGCAGGTCGGATGCGCCGGCATCGCAGGCGTTTTCGTACTCCGTCACCGAGCTGAACGCGCTGCCCTGCACCCGGCGACCGGCCTCGCGCAGCAGCGTCTCGCGCCGCGCCACCTCGCCGCGCAGCGTGTCGGCGAACCGGTCGGCCAGCGACTTCTTCTCGGCCATGTTCGAGATCACCGCGACGACCTGGGGGAAATCGCGGAAGCTGTCGGCGCCGGCCTCTCCCTTGAAGTCGGCGTAGATGACGATCAACCGGTCGGCCGAGTGGGTCGTCAACAGCGACAACAAGATCGACATCAGGGTCTGCGACTTGCCCGAGCCGGTCATCCCGATCATCAGGCCGTGCGGCCCCATCCCGCCCTCGGCCTCGTCCTTGAGGTCGAACATCAGCGGCTCGCCGGTCGCGGTGACGCCGATGGGCACGCGCAGCTCGTCGTCGCGGCGGCGCGGCGCCCACAGCGTGGCCACGTCGAGCTGCGACGCGTCGGGAATCCCGAGCAGCGTGGTGAACGCGGCGCCGCGGGTGGCCGCCGAGCGCAGCCCGGTATGGGTGGGGTTGGAGTCCCAGCGCGACAGCTGCCGGGCCAGGTGGACGGCGTCGTCGGCGCCGAGTTGGTCGGCGTGGTCGATGTAGGGTTGCCAGCCGCCGGTCTGCCAGCGTTCGATGGCGACCGCCCGGCTGCCCCCGCCGTCCCCCCCGCTGATCCGCAGGATCGGCCTTTCCGGGTCCGAGTACTGCTCGCGGTGCGGCGGCGTGGCGCTGGTGTGCACGACGGTGACCCCGGCCCGGCCCGCGCCCAGCGCCGAGGCGTTCACGTCGTAGTCGGGGTCGTCGACGACGATCAGCAGGTGCCGCAACGTGTCCGCCGGTTCCCCGGTGAACACCGGGCGGTCCAGCAGTGCCGGGCCCAGCTGGGCGACCAGGTCGTCGGGGTCGGCCGACAGGTAACGCGCCGACCCGACACCGTCGAGCTCGCCGGGCATGTCGACGTGGGGCAACCACTTCAGCCACGACCAGTCTCGGCCCTCCAGGTTCGGCGCGGCCAGCGCCACGCCCAGCACCGTCGGGTCGTGCCAGGTCACCGCCTGAGCGATCCAGGCGCGCAGGGCCGCCCGCACCTCCCGGGCGTCGCCCACGACGGTGATCCGGGAGACCTTCCTCAGGTCGATTCCGGTCGGCACGTCACGCACGGTGCGCTGGGTGTCCAGCAGGCTGCGCAACGCGCTGTGGCACACCGGTTCCAGGTCGATCTCGGCGGCGGTGTCCTGCACCCGCAGCGCCGTGTCCAGGGGCACCTGGTGGCGTCCGGCCCGCAGTACCAGGAAGTCGGGGTCGTGGGGGTCACGCTCCCATTGGCGACGGGAGCCGGGTACGGCCGCCAGCGCCGCCGGGTCGGGATGCGACCACTGCGCGGCCGCGCGCTGCTCGGCGGCCTGGGTGCGGATGTTGTCCCGCACCACCGACAGGTACCGCAGGTAGTCGGCCCGTTCGGCGTCGACCTCCTCGGTGCGCATCTTGTTGTCGTTGCCGCGGTACAGCGCGGTGGCGGCCAGCAGCAGCACGAAGGGGAAGAACAGGGTCTGCGGGGAGATCACCCGCATCCCGGTCGCCACCAGCGCGACGATCATGCCGACGATCAGGATGACGATCACATACGGCATCGCGCGCCGCAGGAACGACGGCGGGATCACGCGCGGCAGCTCGGGGGGCGGCTCGATGGCGATGCTGCCCTTGCGGGCACCCGGCGCCGGGAGCCGGCGGCGGGCCTCGAAGATCAACCGGCTCATCGAATTCCCCCTTCCGCCATCAGGCCGTCGTGGGCGAGCAGCGCGTCGGCGCGCGACAGCGCCGGGCCGGGGGCGAACAACGACAGCATGGACCATGGGATGGGCACGGCGGGCGGGTTCAGCCCTAGGGCCGCAACGGTTTTGCCCTGGCCCGGCCCGCTTTCGGCCTCGTTGTCGATGCCGTAGCGGACGCCGGTGTCCGACACCCAGAACAGCGACCCGGCGGCGGGCGCGGACGCGCCGTGGCCCACCGTCTGGGTGAAGTACCCGGCGCCGGGGGCCAGTGCGACGCGGGCGGCGTTGCCCTCACCGACCAGGCTCACCGTGTGCACCCCGTCGGGCGTGGGCAGCGCCGAGCCCGAGAGCAGGCTCAGCGAGCTGGTCGCCGCCCCGGCGCGCTTGCTCCACTGCGCGCACGTGACGGGATCGTCGGCAGCGTCGACGGGCACGACCTGCTGTTCGGGGTAGCGCGCGGTGTCCAGCATTCGCGACACGGGCAGCTTGGCGACCTGGTCGGCCCCCAGTCGCGGCGGCTGGTCCAGTCCGTAGGAGTTCGTGTTGCGCAGGATGGCCGCGACCACCGGCGAGACCGGCTGCAAACCGTCCGGCAGCACGGCGTAGTACCGCACGGCACCCGACGAGCGCTGGTCCACCGCATACGACATCACCACTGCACCGATCGGCGCCGGTACGTCGAAGGCGGCGGGGGCGCCGGCGTTCGGGATGTCGGGCGCCGCGAGCGCCGGCCCCGCGGGGATCGCGTTGAACAACCCGATCGCGATCGGCCGCGGCGCGGGCACGCCGTGGCGGCCGGCGCCCAGACCCAGCGCGTCGGTGACCGCGTGGTCGGCCAGATCGATGCTGCTGCGCCGTCCGTTCCACAGCAACCAGGTTTGCGGGGCCTCCTGCGCCGGGACCTCGACCAGAATCCCCTGTTCGGGGTGGAGCGGGGCCGCTCGGGCACCCTGGCTGTCGAGCGGGCCCGCCAGCACCGTGACCCCCGTGCTGTGCGCGCCGTGACCGGGCTGGCCGGCCACGCCGTCGCACACCGTCCAGTCGGCGTCGCGCGCGGGGCTCTGCACCATGCGTTCCGGCGCACCGGGAATGCCTATCAGGTTGCCGCGCGGAAACCGGTCCAGCTCAGAGCTTTTCACCATCGCCGGATCGACCGGCCGGCCGACGATGAGCCGCGCCGAGGTGAGGTTGAGCACCGGGTGCAGGTCATCGCCGACCCGCACGTACAGGGCGGCCGTGGCACGGTCGGCGAGGACGGCGCTGGTGCCCGCGGACCCGGCGGGCCGGATCAGCGAGAACACGAAGCAGCCCGCCAGGCCGGTGACCAGGATCAGCACGCCCATCAGCACCGCGCGCGACTGGGTGCGCAAGGGGTCGACCAGCATCCTGGTGTCGTGCAGCGCGATCCCGGAGGCGATCCGGCGCATCACGAAACGCCAGCCGGTGACCTGGTGGCGCGTGACGAAACCGCGGCGGTATTCGACCTGGTCGGGGTTGTCGTTGACCGGGGTCCGCGAGGAGAACGAACGCCGGGGCTCGTCGGGCTCGTACTCGCTCATGCCGGCACCGCAAGGCCGAGACCGCGCAGCAGCGGCTCCACCGACCGTTCGACATCCTGGTCGGTGATCGTCATCAGCTCGTCGTCACTGAATTCGCCGGTTCCGGCGTGTTCGGAATGGTCGAGCCGGAATTCCCGCTCCTCCTCGGCGCGTTCGACGATGTTGCGCACGAACCGGCCGTTACCGGCGATGTCGAGGTTGCGCCGGGCGATCCCGTTGGAGTCGGGCGTCGACTCCGCGGCCAGCTTGGAGAACAACGCCTCCATGTGGTCCAGGGCGGCCCGCTCGAACACGCTGTCGCGCTGTTCGGCCATCTTGTGCGCGATCTCCACCAATTCCGACGGCGCATACGAAGGGAAGTCGATGTTGCGGGTGAACCGCGACCGCAACCCCTCGTTGGTGTCGAGGAACTTGTCCAGATCGGCCCGGTAGCCGGCGATGATCACCACCAGCCGCTCGCGGTCGTTCTCCATGCGTGCCAGCAGCGTGTCGATGGCGACCAGGCCGAAGTCGTTCTTGGCACCGGTGGACACCAGTGCATAGGCCTCGTCGAGGAACAGCACACCGTCCAGCGCGCTGTCGATGATCGCGTTGGTCTTCGCTTCGGTCTCCCCGATGTGCTGGCCGATCAGGTCCGCGCGGTGCACCTCCCGGATGTTCTCCCGTTTCAAAAGCCCCAGTCCGCAATAGATTTTGGCGACCACGCGGGCAATCGTCGTCTTGCCGGTCCCGGGCGGCCCGGCGAAGACGAGGTGGTGGGTGCGCTGGGCGACCTGAAGCCCGCGCTGCTTGCGCACCAGTTCCATGGCCACCGAGCTCTTCAGCCGCGACACCTGGTTCTTGACCTCGTCCAGCCCGATGAATTCGGCGAGCTGACGCTCGGCGTCGGACAGCAGCGTCGCCTTGCGCTCGTGAGCGGCGGGGTCGACGAAGTCCTCGACGCTGGGCTCGGTGGCCGGATCCCACGGATCAGTGCGGGCCTCGATCCGGGCGGCGGTGGTCGTCACGATCCCGAAACTGGTGTCGGATAGCGCTTGTTGGATCTGTTCGCTCTCGGGATGGGCCGCGTAGAGGTCCTGCAACACCTCGCCGGCCGACTCCTCGTCGACGTGCGCGCGCAGGACCAGCGCTTTGGCCAGCGCGCCGTCGAGCGCTGCGACCGCGACCGGGCCGTCGGGTTCCTCCAGATAGGACAGTGCCGGGGCGAACATGCCCAGCCGGGCGAGCGCGGTGCCCAGCGCGATCCTGGCGGCGTGTGAGAAGGCCTCGTCGAGGTCGGCGTCGTTGACGATGGGGGTGAGCAGCTTCACGACGTCCGACCAGCGCTCGGCCCGGTAGTTGACGACGACGGCGACCCAGCGGGCCGCCCGCCAGCCCGCTCGGCGTTCGGTGAGCCCCGCGACGATCCCGTCGGCGTCGGCGAAGCGCCCCGCCTGGGCGAGCGCCGCCGCGTACGCGAGCTGGAAGTCGTCGGGGGTGGTGGCACGAAACTGCAGATACAGCCCGGTGTCGTAGCGGAACCCCAGCGCCCCGGGCGCCAGTTCCACCTGGCGCTGCAGCACGCCCGCCGTCGACGCGGTGCGCGAGACCGCCTCGAGCACCCGCAGCGACGCGTCGCCGGCGGCGGCCAGGCCGGTCCAGGCGTCGCACTGGTCGTGGGCGATGCGGGTCAGCGCGGTGAAGCCGGAGCGTGCCGCGGTGAGGTCGGCCGGGCGCTGCCGCTCGTACACCGCGAGCCCCAGCGCACGGCAACACGTCGAGAACCGGCTGACGACCTCGCCGTCGATCTTGCCGTTCGACGTGCCGTTCGACGTGCCGTTCGACGAGAAATTCGCGGGCTGCGCTGCCAGCACGCCGGTGTCACCGCGATCCACGGCCGCTTCTCTTCCTGTGCACAGTGTTCCCTAACCTAACTTGCCTGAAGTTAGCATTGCATAAGCTAACTGTCCACGCGCCCGGACCTCTCGGCCCCCCGGCACCTTTCCACTCTTTACCGCAAACGAGTTCCCGTAACCAGACTTCAGCCGCATTTTCGGACATGAGGGGCAGCCCTTATCGACAATGGTTTTCATTATGTACCACCGCCTGGTTCCCAGCTAACTGGGACCATCGGTACCGCCGGACCGCCACCGAATCCGTCGCCGGCCAGCGCGGCCAGCCCGCCCGCTTGCGCGGCCGCGCCCGACGGCGCCGTGCCGGCGAAACCCAGGGTCCCCGCGCCCCGGCCGGACACCGCGGCACGCTGCTCCTCGTCGACCGCGTCCGTTCCGTCGGGCTCCCGGCCCAGGAACTCGTAGCGGTAACCGTGATCCGGGCTCTTCATCGCCGCCCGCCTTCTCCGGCGCGACTTCTCCCGCCGCTGCGCCACGGCCCCGGCGGCGGCACCGACCGCGGCGGCCTCGGGCTCGGGGGCCTTCCGCCGGGCGCCGGACCCCATTCCGGTGCCGGCGCCCGTCCGCGGACCGCCGATGAGGTAGGGAAAGCCGCCGCCACCGACACCGGTCGGTGGCGGTGCCGGTGGCGGGCCGCCCGCCGGTGCGGGTGCCGGTGCGGTCGCGGGAGCCGAAGCCGGGGTCGGTGTCGCGGCCGGGGCGGCGCTCACGGCCGGGGCGGTGCCGGCCGCCGCAGCGCCGGGTGCCTGCGGAACCGCTGTGGCAGGCACCGCAGGTGCCACGTCGAGGCCGACCTCCGGCACACCTCCCAGGCCGACGCTCACGCCGACCGCAAGACCCGGGTTGACACTAGGCAGGCCGGCCGCAAGCGCGTTGATCTCGGGGAAGAACGCTTCGTAAGCCTCCGCCGCGTGGCCCACCTCGTCGGCGATCAACCCCGGAATGTCCGACTCCAGCTGCGCTGTCGCCACGGAGGGATTCTGCGGGAATTCCAGCGCGTCGCGCTCCAGGGTCTGTGGGACCTCGAGAAACCGATTCACCCACCAGCTCAGGTCGTACGGGTCGCCGGAGTCGTTGTCGACGATGTCCTGCACACCGCCGCCGGTGTCGCTGCTGTCACTGCTCTGGGGCGTTTTCACGATGCGCGGCGGCGGTATGGTGTGCGGCGCCGTGGCCACCGCCACGGAAGACGTCAAATGATACTGGGCCATCGTCGTAGCCGCCTGGATCCACATCCACACGTACTCGGCCTCGTTGAGGGCGAGGGGAATGGTGTTGATCCCGAAGAAGTTCGTCGCCGACAACGCCGCATGCGCCGCGTGGTTTGCGGCCAGCTCCACCGGAGTCGGCATCGCCGCCAGCGCGGCGGTGTAGGCGCCGGCCGCCGTCTCGTGCCCGGCGGCCGCGGCCGCGCTGTCAGCGCCGGCTTGCATCAGCCAGATCAGGTAGGGCACGTGCGCGACCACGTACTGTTCGGCGGTGGGCCCCTCCCACGCCCCGGCCTGCACCGCCGCCAGAATCGCGCCGAGCCCTTCTGCGACCGATGTATAGGCCTCGCTCAACGATTTCCACGACCCGGCCGCGGCCAGTAATCCGCCGGACCCGGGACCGCTGCTCAGCAACGCGGCATGGACCTCCGGCGGCGACGCCATCCAGACCGGCGTGGTCACTGTGCCGCTTTCGTCAGCGAAAGCGGCAAAGCTCCTTGGATGTCAGATCGACGACCACCCGGGCTGGGGGCGGACGCGGTCAGCAGGCCTGGAGTAGGTCGGTGGCCGACGGGCAAAAGTTCCATCATGCCGATCAGTCGGTGCCCGTCTCGGTGGCGATCGGCCCGGGCCCGAGGATGCCGACTTGGTAGTTGCCCTGGTTGAAAGCACCCGCATCGTAGGTGCCCGAGTTGGAAAGGCCGGTGTTGTCGCTACCCGAGAGCCCGAGGCCGGAGTTGTAGGAACCGGTGTCGGCGATGCCGACGTTGTCGTAATCCCGGTTGAAAAAGCCCGAATTGGAGCCGCCGGTGTTGAACATCCCCGACTGGACGTCGCCCGTGTTGAACGAGCCGGCGCTTTGCGAGCCATGATTCAGCAGGCCCGACGACGCGTTGCCCGTGTTGAAGAAGCCCGAGGATCCGGTTCCGGAGTTGCCGTAGCCCGAACTCGCGACCACCCCGGCCAGGTCGGCCGATTGACCGATCCCGGTGTCCAATGTGCCCGAATTGAACAGACCTGTGTTGCTGTCACCGGAGTTGAACCAGCCCGTGTTCACATTGCCCGAGTTGAAGCTACCGGTGTTGGAACCCACGCCTGCCGGCACTGTCGCGCCGCCCGAGTAGTCGAACGTGCCCCCACCGGAGTCGAAGTCGCCGGCGTTGAAAAGACCCGCATCGGCGAACCCCACATTGCCGCTGCCCGCATCCCAGAAGCCCGTATTTCCCGCACCGGCGTTTCCGAACCCGAAGTCGAGGTCCGCCGCGTTGCCGAAACCGGAGTTGAAGCTCCCACCGTTCCAGAGGCCCGTATTGGTATCGCCTGAGTTTCCGAAACCGAAATTGCCGTCACCGGAATTGACGATGCCGAAGTTGCCGTTCCCGGAGTTGAAGAATCCGATGTTGTCGCTACCTGAATTCCCCACGCCGAGATTTCCCGGCCCGGAGTTCATCAACCCGGTGATGTTGATACCCACCTGATTGTTGCCGGTGAGCCCGAGACCGATGTCCCCGCTGCCGGTGTTGCCGAAGCCGATGTCATTGCAGCCGAGGTTGCCGAACCCGATATCGGAGTTGCCGCTGTTTCCGCTGCCGAAGTTGCCGGAGCCGAGGTTTCCGCTGCCGAAGTTGTGGCTGCCGTGGTTCCCGCCGCCCACGTTGAGACTGCCGATGTTGCCGCTGCCCAGATTGGTGTCACCGACATTCCCGCTCCCCAGATTGGTGCTGCCATGGTTACCGCCGCCCAGGTTGAGACTGCCGATGTTGCCGCTGCCCAGATTGGTGTCACCGACATTCCCGCTGCCCAGGTTGGTGTCACCGATATTGCCGCTGCCCAGGTTCCAGTTGCCCAGGTTGCCCAGCCCGGTGTTCCACGACGGCAGTTGCGCGGCCGCCGCCGACACCTCCCCGTGGTAACCCGCCATCGCAGCCACGTCGGCCGCCCACATCTGCTCGTACCGTGTCTCGGCGGCCGCGATCGACGGCGCGTTCTGCCCGAGAAAGTTCGACTGGAGCAGTTGCGCGAACTCCGTGCGATTGGCCGCCACCGCCGACGGATGCACCGTCGCCGCACGAGCGGCGTCGTAAGCACCGGCCACGGTGGTGGCCGCAGCGGCCACCCCGTGGGCTCGACCGGCCGTCCCGTTCAGCCACGCGACATACGGTGAGGCTGCGGCCAGCATCGCCGTCGACGACGAGCCCTGCCAGTGCTGACCGGCCACTCCCGAAATCACCAGGGCAAAAGCATCTGCGGCCGAACCCAATTCCGAACCCAATCCGCTCCAGGCCGCAGCCGCTTCCCGCAGGGGAGTCGACCCCGCACCCGAGTACATCAACGCCGAATTGACCTCCGGCGGCAACGCCTGAAAAACCACCAGATGCCGGCCTTTCCCTCTCACCCCGCATGATCGTGCACCAGCCTCACGCCACAGCCGTTCGCGCAATAGCCTTATATTGGTCGTCTGAACAGGGGCCGTAGTTCCGTGAGTGACTGGTCCGTACGGTCCTTGCGACGAGGGTGTGCGTGCGGCTCCCGCACGATGCCGGCACAGGTTTTTGGGAGGCCGACCATCGAACCGTCGCTGACGTGGCTGATTGCCCCATTGACGGTGGAGTACTTCCGCCAGGAAATCTGGGCAAAGACCTATTGCCACGTCAACCGGAACTCCGCAGGCTACTTCGACCGCCTGCTGCCCGCCCCTTCGGCGGTCGAAGAACTTCTCGAGCTCTTTCGCGGCGACCCCTCGGCGGTTCGCCTGATCAGGGGGGAGGACAAGAAGAGTGGGCCCCAGAGCTACCGACTCGGCGACGGCGGGCTTGACCTGGCCAGCGTTCGCACGGACTTCGCCGACGGTTTCACGATCGTCCTGGACGGCGTGGAGCGCTACGCACGTCCGATCGCGTCGCTGGCCCAATCGCTGGAGGTCGACCTGAACTTCCCGGTACAGGTCAACGCCTACATCACGCCGCCTGCATCACGGGGACTCGTGCCGCACTACGACGACCATGACGTCGTGATCCTGCAGATTGCCGGATCCAAGACCTGGCATCTGTTCGGCGACGTCCGCATACCGCCCCACCAGATGCAGAACCGCGACAAGACGGTGGACGCCGAGGCTCTTCGGTCGCCCACCGATGTGCGCACGCGAGCCGGCGACGTGCTGTATCTGCCCCGCGGTCTGGTGCACGCCGCCGACGCCGGCGCGCAGCCTTCCGTGCACTTGACCGTCGGACTCCACGCGCCCACCGCACTCACCCTTGCCATCGGGGCCCTGCATTCGCTGAGCTTCCGCGACGACCGCCTCAATGCCCAGCTGCCGCCGCAGCACCTCGACGACCCGGAACTCAGCGGCGCGTTGGGTGTCCTGCTGCGTGACGCCATCACCGCCGTGGGGAACCCGGACGCCATCTCGGGAGGGCTCGACGCATTGGCGGATGTCTTGGTTCGCCGCGGCCGCTGCCCACCGGTGGGAGGGGTCGCCGACGCCATGGCGATAGAAGGCCGGACCCGGGTAGGCAAGTACCGGCCGCTCTACGCGCGGGTCGCGCCGACGGCCGACGGCGTGACGTTGCAGTTTTCCCAACTCTCGATCGACGCCCCCGCCGATCACGAAGCCGCACTGCGGTTCATCGCATCCAGCACGCGGCCTTTTCACGTGTGCGAACTGCCCGGGCTGCGTCTGGACCAACAAATCATGCTGGCCCGAAGGCTCGTCACCAGCGGATTCCTCATCCGGCTGCCCGGCGATTGATCGAAGGCTTCCCATGGAATTCGCCGACCTGGCCCGCTGGACGCCCATCAGGCTCGACTTCTCCGGGGCCGCCCCGGCGGTCTACTGGGCCGACCTGTCCGCAGAGCGCTTCACCGAACCGTTCTTCGACCGGACCGTCAACCGCTGGGCGGCCGGCCCCACCGCCCGCCCGCTCGTGCGGACCGGACTCGATGCGCTGGCCGCGCTGGACGACGAGCCGTCACTGGAGCCGGCCGGCATGATCTTTCACCTGTCGCGGTGTGGGTCCACGCTGGTGTCCCGGCTGTTGGGCGTGCTGCCCGGTGTCGTCGTCGTCGCCGAGCCGGCGCCGCTCAACACGCTCCTCGGACTCGGTCCCGGCCGGCTCGACGACGCCACGTTGGTCCACCTGGTGCGGCTGCTGGTCCGGGCTCTCGGCCGCCGCCGGCATGCCGACGAACAACGGCTGGTGCTCAAAACCACCAGCTGGAACTTCCGCCGCCGTGCCGTGCTCGCCGCCGCCTTCCCCGACACGCCGTGGGTCTGGGTCCAGCGCGATCCGGCTCTGGTGCTCGCCTCGCTCCTTGCCGACCCGCCGGGCTGGCTCGGGCTGCAGGCTCACCCATTGCGCGCCGCGTGGCGATTCGGCCTGGATCCGGCCGCGGTACCGACCATGGGCCGCGCCGAGTTCGCCGCGCGGGCGCTCGGCGCGATGCTGGATGCGGCCGATGGCGATATGACTCGGCGCCTGTGCGTCGATCACGCCGAGCTGCCCGCCGCGGTCTGGGAGCGCGTCGGCCCGCATTTCGGCCTCGACATCGATACTGCGGCAATCGAACTCATGGCCGAAAAGTCTTTGTTCCACTCCAAGGACTCAGCGAAACGCGTCTTCGCGGACGAACCTGCGAACCGCAGCCCGATCACCGACGAGATGCGGACGGCCGCCCGGCGATACGCCGAAGCGGGTTACCGCGCGCTTACGCCTTGACGGCGCTGACCAGCGTGTTACGGACGAGCATGGACCCCGCATCGGTGTCCGGACCGGGCACCGGGCGGCCGGCCTGCCGCAGGTAGTCGGCCAGCGAAACGCCACTCGCATGCCACCCCCGGTTGGCGAACCATTCGGTGGCCGGCGCGCAGCGCTCGTTGTAGACCAGTTGATAAAACGGGCGTTGCGCCCCGCCCGCATCCATCGCGGCCCGCTCCTGGTCACGCTTGGCCTCGAACTCCTGCTGGTCCAGCGGCGTGCCATCCTCGATGGCGGCATGGCTGCCGTGGCCGGCCAGGCCGTCGATGCCGGTGAACAACTGCTCCTGAGCGGCGGCCGGCAGATAGATCAGCAGTCCCTCGGCGATCCACGCCGAGGGCATGGCCGGATCGAAACCGCTGTCCCGCAGGGCCTGCGGCCAGTCCTCGCGCAGGTCGACCGCGATCTCGCGGCGCACCGCACGCGGTTGGGCACCCCGCTCGGCGAGCGCCGCGCGTTTGAAGTCGAGAACCTGCGGGCGGTCCAGTTCGAAGATCGTCGTCGCGGCCGGCCAGTCCAGGCGGTAGGCGCGGGAGTCCAGTCCCGCCGCCAGGATGACCACCTGCCGTACGCCCGCGCCGGCGGCCCGGCGGAAGTACTCGTCGAAGAATCTGGTGCGGGCGCCCTGGAAGTTGACGAAGTGCTCGCCGAAATCGGCCGTCTTGAGGTCGTGGTCGGGGGCGTTACCGTCGAGTACGTCAGCCCAGCGGCCGCCGACAGCGCGGCAGAAGACTTCGGCAAACGGGTCGACGGCCAGCGGGTCGGGCTTCTGGGCTTCCAGCGCCCGCGCGGTCGCGACGAACAACGCCGTGGAGCCGACACTGGTTGTGATGTCCCAAGTATCACCTTCGCTACGCATTGATCCGACATTACGCCGATGGCCTGAGCCGAATCGTCTTGCCAGCTTATTGAAAATGATTATCATTAACGCATGCCGCGACGACACGTGCCCGCCGTCCCCGTAACCGTGCTGTCCGGATTCCTGGGAGCGGGGAAGACAACCCTGCTCAACCATGTGCTGGCCAACCGGGAGGGGCGGCGCGTCGCGGTGATCGTCAACGACATGAGCGAGGTCAACATCGACGCGGCACTGGTCGCCGGGGCGGGGCACCTGGACCGCACCGAGGAGAAGCTGGTCGAACTGACCAACGGCTGTATCTGCTGCACGCTGCGCGAAGACCTCATCGAGTCGGTCGCCCGGTTGGCATCGACGGGGCGTTTCGATTACCTGCTGATCGAGTCGACGGGGATCTCCGAACCCATGCCGGTCGCCGCCAGCTTCGGTTGGGAATTCGACGACGGATTCAGCTTGAGCCACGTCGCGCGACTCGACACCATGGTGACCGTCGTCGATGCATCGACGTTTCTGCGCGAGCTCGCACGCGGGGAAGCGCTGGCCGACCGCCACCTCGCGGCCGGGGAAGGCGACGTCCGCACCATCGCCGATCTGCTCGTCGACCAAGTGGAGTTCGCCGACGTGATTCTGCTGAACAAAACCGATCTGGTCAGCGCGAAAACCAATGCGACGGTGGCGGCGGTGCTGCGGCGTCTGAACCCGGCGGCCAAGATCGTGCCCACCGAGCACGGGCGGGTCGCGCTGTCAGAGGTGCTCGACACGGGCCTGTTCGACCCCGAACTCGCCGCCGAGTCACCGGGCTGGGCCGACGAGATCGCCGACGGACACGTACCCGAGACCGAGGAATACGGGATCAGCAGCGTGACCTTCCAGGCGCGACGCCCGCTGCACCCGCAGCGTCTGAATGCGGCGCTGGAGCAGTTGCAGGGCCTGTTGCGCAGCAAGGGTTTCTGCTGGATCGCGAGCCGGCCCGACGTCGCGGCGATCTGGTCCCAAGCGGGTCCCAATCTGATGATCGAACCGGCGCAGTACTGGTCTACCGCCGACTTTCCGCCCGGTCAGGAAATCGTTTTCATCGGGGTCAAACTTGACCGCAACCGGGTACTAGAACTGATGCACGCGGCGTTGCTGACCGACAGCGAAATGGCCGAAGGCCCCCAGCGGTGGGTCGACTACGCCGATCCGCTGCCGTCGTGGAGCCTCGCCCACGCCCATTAGATTGCACCCGGTTCAACCTCGCGGACTCGTTCGCGGTCGCCGTAGCGGCGCCGGAATTTCTCCACCTGCCCGGCGCTGTCGACGATGCGGCGGCTGCCGGTCCAGAACGGGTGCGAGTCCGAGGAAACCTCGACCACGACGAGTGGATAGCTGCGCACTCCATCCGGTGTCTCCCATTCGATGGTGCGCGAACTGGTGACAGTAGACCGGGTCGGGAACATCGCCCCGGTGGTGGCGTCCTGAAAGACGACGGGATGGTAGTCGGGATGAATTTCTCGTTGCATCAGCGTTCTCCGTCTGGGCTGTGATGGGCGGGGGTGTTGTCTTCGGCGGCTTCCGCCAGGTCCGTGCAGGGGTCTTCGTGCCACTCGCCGAACGGGTCGTCGTAACGGCCCCAGTCCCGCGCGGCGAACTCGTCGTCGGTGAGCAACGCGTCATGCAGGGCGCCGTGGATATCGGCGACGTCGGCGCCGCACACCAGGATGGTCATCGCGGTGTGCCGATCGCCGTGCTCGGCATCCCATCCCAGTTCGGCGAAGGCGCGTCGCTCCGGATCGATGCCGACACGCTCGGACGGCGTCAGGGCGGCCAGCCACCTGCCGGCCGAACTGACGCGCAGTCCGCCACCGGCGGATTCCAGCCACATCGCGTGGTCGGCCCGGGTGGCCAGCCAGATCCGCCCCCGGGTGCGGATCACACCGTCCAGCAGCACGTCCAGACGGTCGTGCAACCGCTGCGGATGAAAGGGGCGTCGGGCGTTGAACTCGACCAGGCTGATCGGCCCCCGCGAATCCAGGGGAGGCTGCCCGGCCAGCAACGGACCGTGCGGGTCGTCACCGCGGCCGCGCCGCGCGTCACGGTACAAGCTGTTCAGCGCGTCCTCGATACCGTCGGCACCCACGCAGATGCGTGCGCGCGGCGCGAGCCGGCGCAACACGGACGCGACGAAGGGGTCGGCCCGGTTGAGCACGGCCACGTCGGCGAATTCGCCCTGACCGACCACCACCTGCGCTTGAGTGCGACCGTCGGGGAGGTCCGCCTCACCGAGTGCTTGATTCAGCCACTCCGCCGAGTCGACGCAGGTGACCACCACGGCGATCGACACGTCCAGGGCCGCGGGCCCGTCGACGTAGCCGGGCCCGACGCGGACGCGAACGTGGTTGATGGCCATGCAGATCGGTTCCGGCTCCAGCCAGGGCGCAAGGTGAACCACGATGCGTTCCACACCGGCGCGACGGTGGAGTTGACGCAGCAACACCAGCAGATCGTTGCGGATTGTGCACGACACGCAGCCGTGCGCGAGTTCCAGACCGCATTCGGCGGAACGCATCGCGCCGTCCCGCAACGTCATCAGGGTTCGCCGCACCACATGCCCGTCGAAACGATGCTCGACGACAGTGGTTCCGGGCATGCTCAGCAGCTCCCCGACGACCGAAGCGGTGTCTGTCTGGCCGGCGACCAGGATGACGGGCGTGCGCATCGTCCTCCTTATTGAGAATCATTTTCATTAACTCGCCTCGTACGGTACCGTGTTCGCCGAAGCTTGTCGAAAATCATTTTCATTAAGCGGTCGAGGAGGCTGCCCGGTGTCCACTCGTTGCCAAGTGACCGGCCGGATCCCAGGGTTCGGTAACGCGGTGTCGCATTCCCATCGCCGAACCCGCCGGCGCTGGTCACCCAACGTCCAGCTCAAGACGTATCACCTCGCCTCGGAAGGCCGTCGAATTCGGCTGCGGGTCAGCGCCAAGGGCATCAAGGTCATCGACCGCGACGGCATCGAGGCCGTCGTGGCCAGGCTGCGCCGAGAGGGGCAGCGGATCTGATGGCGGGCAACGAGATCCGCCCGATCGTCAAGCTGCGCTCCACTGCGGGCACCGGCTACACCTACGTGACCCGCAAGAACCGGCGCAGCGACCCGGACCGGCTGCTGCTGCGCAAGTACGACCCGGTGATCCGTCGGCACGTCGAATTCCGGGAGGAGCGCTGACCATGGCCCACAAGCAAGAACGCCCGCGAAATGGCGCTGCTGCCCTATCCCGGACAGGGCGTCACCCGGTGACGCCCGCGCACCGGGGTACCGACCGCCCGTTCACGGTGATCGTCTGCGCCGACTGCGGAAGCGGGCACGCACTCTCGGTGGTCGACGAACTGCGGCCCTCCATCCGTCGCTGCCCGCATGGCGTGCTCGTCTCCGCCGCCTGCATGCTGGGACCGATGACCTGCGCGGCGCGGCCGGCCGGATGCGGCGTCATGGCGCTTCTCCAGCCCTGCACGAGCGCCCGGGACGCCTGCAGACCGCCGCAGTGGATCGGCCCCATCACCAGCCATGCCCAGGCGGCGGCCCTGCGAGATTGGCTGGAGTCAGGCGAATGGGAAAGCACGCCGCTGCCGGCGCGGCTCGGCGGATTTGCGGCGTGGGCCAAAAACTCGAGTTCCTGCAACTGAGGTGGCCGCCGAGCATTGTCAGCGAGGATAGGCGTAGGGGTTTGCGGGGGCGTCGACGCGGGCGAACCGGGTGACCTGCAGCGTCGGGATCGTATCTGGATTGTGTTGGCGGGCAGCTGGTGTCACCACACCCTGGACCCGAATCCAGGTGTTCTCGGGTAGTCCGCGGGCACCGGCGGCAGCCGGTCCGCTCAGATGGATACGGGCCAACTGCGCGTCGGCGGCGCAGCAGACGATGACGACGCGTCCCAGGTCCACACCGCGGGCCTCGTTGAGGACGAAGCCGGTCACGGTGATCCGACGGTTCCGCAACGAGCCGGTGGTGTCGTGCGCCGCACGCATCAGCACCTCCGGCAGCGGCACTTCGGGCGCCGGGCCGGGCGGCAGCGGCGGAAAGGGGCGATCGCGACGGTGATCGACCGCCTGCGTCGCGGCGGGATGAGCGGCCGTGGGTCGCAGTGCCGGTGGCGTCACGAAGATCAGCACCACCACGGGAAGCACGAGCAGCCAGGCTGTGCCGGCCCGATGGGAATGTCCCTGGCCGTGATGCCCGATCCGCGGTCCGCCGCGGCGCACGTCGGCGACGATCGCCGTGAGCGCCAGACCGGCGAGCAGTGCCACCGACGCGACCAGCCAGGGCAGTAGTCCGGGCTTGACGTATCGGGTGAACACGTCCCACACCAAGGTCATGGCCACGGCGACAGCCAGCAACAGCAGGACGGCGTTCTCGGTCTCTCGGCTCATTCACCCGCCGAGCACCAACAGACCCACGGCACACGCGCTCGCCGTCGCGACCACCAACGTGCAGGGCGCGAAGCGCACCGCAAAGGAACGGCCGAACATTCCCGCCTGCATCGCGAAGAGCTTGATGTCGACCGCCGGCCCCACCACCAAGAACACCAGGCGGGGCAGCAGCGGCACCATCGTCATGCCGGCGGCGACAAAGGCGTCGGCCTCCGAACACAGAGCCAGCACCACAGCAAGGACGGCCATCAGCGCCACCCCGAGGATCTGGTCTGCCGCCGGGTGGGTGAACAGCCAGGAAGGAGCGAGCACGTGGAGCAGTGCCGCCGCGCCGGCACCCAACACCAGATAGGACGCAGCGTGCAGGAAGTCGTGGCGCGCCGCCTCGGCGAACACGACCCGACGTGACTCGGTCCGGACGCTGGGAGCGCTCAGCCCGCGGGTGACCCACCCCGGCCGGCCCCACCGCGACCAGGTCCAGCCCATGATCACCGCGGTCAGCAGCGACGCCCCCAACCGCGCGAGGACCATTCGCGGCGCATCGGGAAACGCCACCGCGGTGGCGACGAGGACCACCGGGTTGATCGCCGGCGCAGCCAGCATGAAGGTCAGCGCCGCGGCTCCCGTGGCCCCGCCGTCGCCGAACAGTCGCCGCGCCACCGGCACCGACCCGCATTCGCAGCCGGGCAGTGCCGCACCGCCCACGCCGGCGACCAACACCGCCACCGCGGCCCGGCGCGGCAGCCAGTGCGCCAGCCGTTCCGGCGACACGAACACCGCGATCAGCCCACTGACCGACACGCCGAGCGCGAGAAACGGAAGCGCCTGCAGGAACACGCCGCAGAATACGGTGCCCGCCGTCGACAGGGCTGCGCTGCTCAGGACCACATGACGCAGCACCGCCGCCGACAACGCGCACACCAGCAGAATGCCGACCAGCAACTCCATAGACCCGACATGGCGCCCCGACTCAGACCTCAGCGTGGCCCCCATTTCATCGACGGGGCGCAACCCCTCGGAGGCTGCGAACATCTCGTCGCGCGCAACGTCCGCGCCGACGGGCTAGGGCCAGTCATCGCGCCGGTCCCCGGCCGCCGGGCCGTCACCGTCGAGGTGGCCGTCCAGATCCCAGGCGCCCGGCAGCATTGGCGTCGTCGGGCCACCGCCGAAATCGTCACCGTCCAGCGTGGCCAGTCCCGCGGCCGCGGCGGCCGTGCCGGTGTGCGCCGTGGCGGGTAACCCGATGTCACCGGCACCCCGATCCGAGGGGATGGCCCCGCCACTCGACGGCGCATCCCAGGCCGGTACGACGCCGAAGTCCATGTCCAGGTACTCGTTGCCATGGCCGCGTTGCTTCGCCCGCCGGCGGCGCCGCGAGCGCGCCGCGTCCCGCGCCGCGGCGGCAGCCACTGCCGCCGCGCTGTCAGGCTGTGGCGCTGTGCTTTTCGCGCTCGAACTCGCCCGCGCGCTGGCCCCCGAACCGAACCCGATGCCCGGCGGCACCGCATACGGGGGAACGAAACCTGCCGGGGGTGCGGCCGGCGCCGGCGGTGTCGGCGCGGCGCCCGGCGGTGCGGACGGTGGAAGCGCCGGGGAAGGAGCTGGAGCGCCGGTCCCCGGAACGGTCAATGCCGGGGAAGGCGCGACGACGGGCGCGGGCGTGGGGGCGTGCCCGGCAGCGACGACGGGCGGAGCGGGCCCGATAGCGGGATGCGGCAGGCCGGCCAGCCCGGTCAAACCGGCGAGGCCACCCAAGGACCCGGCGGGGACGGCACTCCCCCCAAGGACGGCCGCCAGCTCGGGAACCTGCGGGGCCAAGAAGCCACCCAGCTGACCGACGATGTGGATGGGTATGGCAACCAGAGCGACGTGAAAGGCCCCTTGCAGAGCGCCCGTCCCATTCCCGGTCAGCGCGTCCTGGAAAATCGTCTCGAAATCCTGGGAAAATTCGAGACTCCGAACGACCCACCACAGCGGTTGACCCGGGTTTTGATAGTAGAAATAGGGGTGTCCGTCGACATAATCGGTGGCGGGGTTCCAATGTATCCCCACGAGATGGAGAAGGTGCACCAACGGCTGCCACACCCCCGATTGGGTGCTTCCGGGCAGATAGGATAGGCCGTCGACTGTGTCGTTGGCGGCGTTGAAATTGATTCCCAGAGCCTTCAGGAAATTCTCTAATAGGTCCGCAATCCCGGTGGGCAGCCTCGGTGCGCTCGGTGCCGTCGGAATGGACTTCTGACCGGCGCTGGTTTTCTGGATGGTCGGCGGCGGGTCGGCCTGCGGGGTCGCCGCCGAAGCTGCGGTGGCGACGGCGTGATAGGTGGTCATCGTGGTGGCGGCCTGTGTCCACATCCGTGCGTAGTCGGCTTCGTTGACCGCGATCGGGATCGTGTTGATCCCAAAGAAATTCGTCGCCAGCAATGCCGCATGGATGGCGTGGTTGGCGGCCAGTTCCGCTAGGGTCGGCATGCTCGCCAGTGCCGTGGTGTAGGCGGCGGCCATGGTTTCATGAAGCGTGGCCGTTGCCGCGCTCTTCGCGCTGGCCTCAGCTAACCACGCCACATACGGCATATTGGCGGCCACATAAGCCTCCGCACTCGGCCCTTCCCATTCCCCAGCCTGCACCTCGGCCAGCAATTCGCTGAGTTCCTCTGCCACCGAAGCATATTCAGCACTGAGTGAATTCCAAGTCCCCGCTGCCGCCTGCAACGGCGCCGGCCCCGGCCCGCTGCTCAGCAACGACGAATGCACCTCCGGCGGCACCGCCATCCACAGCGGCGCGGTCACCGTCGGCCGCCTGAAACCGGTCCGGGCACCGACGGCGGGTCGCACCCGGCGTCCGCCACGGGTGATGGCCCGCTACACATCGCGTGGGTGGCTTGTCGCAGGGCTGTTGCCCGACTCCGCGGCCCATCCAGGATCCCAGCTACCGGGCAGCATCGGCATGGCCGGCCCACCGCCGAACTCGTCACCGGGCAGCGCGGCCAGGCCCGCGGCCGTAGTGACCGGATCCTCGCGCACCGTGACAGACCCGAGGCTGCTGGCGGCGCCCTGTTCGGAGGCCACGACGTCAGGGGGATCTGACCCGACCCATTCGGGGTTGACTTCGACGTCCATATCCAGGTACTCGTTGCCATGGCCGCGTTGCTTCGCCCGCCGGCGGCGCCGCGAGCGCGCCGCGTCCCGGGCCGCGGCGGCAGCCACTGCCGCCGCGCTGTCAGGCTGTGACGCTGTGCTTTTCGCGCTGGAACTCGCCCGCGCGCTGGCCCCCGAACCGAACCCGACAACCGGCGGCACCGCATACGGCGGCACGAAGCCCGCCGGGGTTGCAGCCGGCGCCGGCGGTGTCGGCGCGGCGCCCGGCGGCGCCGGAGGTGTCGAGGGTGTGGGCGCCGGCGCCGGTGTCGAGGCGGTGGCCACCGACGCGGCGATCGTCGGGGCCACGGGGGCAGCCGGCAGCAGTGCGAACGCAGCCGGTGGCGCCGCGGGCACGACGGCCGCGACCGGATGAAGGGCAGCCAGCCCCGCCATACCTCCGAGGCCGCCCAGGGGGGAGATGGCGGGGAGAGCCGCAAGCGCCACCGCCGGGTTGCTGACCGCATAGGCGATGACTTCTTCGATGTGAGTCGGGATGTCGAAGAACAGCCAGCTGCCGAGCCACTGGAAGGCTTCCACCGGGTTTTGCGTCAGGTCGACCAGGAAATTCTGGAAGTCCTCGAACAATTCGAGGCTGCGGGCGACCCAGTACATCACCTGCCCGGGGTTTGCGTAACTGTCGTAATCCAATCCGTTGATCGTGCCCGCCGCCGGATTCCAATTGACGCCGAAATGCTGCAAGATCCAGGCGATCACATTGTCGAACGGAAGATCGACCGTCGGGTCGTGCGCGACCTCGGTGTTCGAGATACCGACGCTCTGCAGAATATTCTGGAACCACTGCGGGAGGCCGAGCGGGTTGTCGCTCTGGATGTTGGTGTACAGAATCTTCAGTATTTCTTGCTGGACCCCCAAGATTTTCTGCAGGAACTGGTTGATCTGCTGCACGACTCCTTGGAGGAAATGCACGACGTGTTGTACCAATCCTTGCAACGGATCCGAAGCCGCCGACGGGGTTTGCACGTCGGATTTCAGGATCCGCGGCGCCGGGGTGGTCCGGGGCGCTGACGCCAGCGCCGTGGTCGAGACCGCGTGATAGGCGCTCATCGTGGTCGCAGCCTGGATCCACATTCGCGCGTAGTCGGCCTCGTTCAGCGCTATCGGGATCGTGTTGACCCCGAAGAAATTGGTCGCCACCAGCGCGCCGTGGACGGCATGGTTGGTGGCGAGTTCGGCCAGGGTCGGCATGGCCGCCAACGCGGTGGTGTAGGCCGCCGCCACCGATTCGTGCTCGGCGGCCATCGCCGCGCTGTTCACACCGGCCTGTGCCAGCCACGCCAGATACGGGCCGTGCGCCGCGATGCAGGACTCGGCGCTCGGCCCTTCCCACGCACCGGCCTGCACCGAGCCCAACAGCGCCGCGAGTTCTTCTGCCGCCGAAGCGTATTCGGCGCTGAGCGCATTCCATGCCACTGCCGCCGCCAACAGGGCGCCCGGCCCCGGCCCGCTGCTCAACAGGGCCGAGTGCACCTCCGGCGGTGACGCCATCCAGATCGGTGCCGTCATTGCCCCCCTGCCGCGGAAACCGGACGCTCCCACCTGCAGCGCACGGTCATCCCAGCAACCCCTTCCCGATATCACCCTGCAGCTTAGTGAAAACGGTTATCGTTAACAACTAAGCTAAGTGGTGGTGCCCGTTGATTGGTCGGGCCCGTTCGCTGAGGTGCCGAGACTGTGGTGGCGGCGACGCCGAGGCGAAAAAGGGAGCGCTGAACGCAGTCTCGACGCCGCCAGCCCAGACTCGGCACCAGCGGCGTCTGGTAATAACCCCCGACGAACTTACGGGCGTGACCACGAACTGACGGGCGAAATCATCAAGGTTTGCGGCGGGATGCCGATTCGGACGCCGAGCAGCGGTGATGTGGATCGCGCGCCGGGATTGTCATCCTGCGCACGGCGGTGTCGATCTCCGATGAGCTACGCGGGTCAGACCAGCGGCCGGCCCGTCCTGATCCGGCGGTCGACGTCCCACAGCAACACATTGAACGGAAACCGCCGGACAAACGGCGGCATCATGCGGTTCACCCCGCCCAGCACGCCCATCAGCCGGTCGAACCGGCGCTGCTTGACCGCGTCCCAGGGCAGCCGCATCTCGTCGCGGAACCGCCGAGGCAGGAAGCCGGTGGTGATCAGCAGCGCCAAGTTGTCCGCGATCCGCTGCAGCGGGCCCGGCAGCAGCACACCTCGCACACGG
>NZ_JBYCLC010000286.1:0-57581 GCF_057473685.1 Mycobacterium sp. TH-M116
ATCGCCGACATCATGCGCTCGCTCAACCCGTTCAGCGGCGAGTTCTACCGCGAAGCCCTCGTCGTCAGCCGCTGGACGCGAGAGATGTTCTGCCTCATGGAGGGACGCCACGTGCACCCGTCGACGCTGTATCCCGGTGGGGTCGGCACCGTCGCGACCATCCAGCTGATGACCGACTACATGACACGGCTGATGCGCTATGTCGAGTTCATGAAGAAGGTCGTGCCGATGCACGACGACCTGTTCGACTTCTTCTACGACGCGCTGCCCGGCTACGAGAAGGTCGGGCTGCGCCGGACCCTGCTCGGCTGCTGGGGCTCCTTCCAGGACCCCGAAGTGTGCAACTTCGAATACAAGGACATGGAGCGCTGGGGCAACGCGATGTTCGTCACCCCGGGGGTGGTGGTCGACGGCAAGCTCGTCACCCACTCGCTGGTCGACATCAACCTGGGAATCCGGATCCTGTTGGGCAGCTCCTACTATGACGACTGGACCGAACAGGAGATGTTCGTACACACCGACCCGCTGGGCAACGCCGTGGACCGGCGCCACCCGTGGAACCAGCACACCAACCCGCACCCGCAAAAGCGCGACATGGACGGCGGCAAGTACAGCTGGGTGATGTCGCCGCGCTGGTTCGACGGCCGCGACCACCTGGCGCTGGACACCGGTGGCGGTCCGCTGGCCCGGCTGTGGGCGACCGCGCTCGCCGGGCTGGTCGACATCGGCTACGTCAAGGCGACGGGCACCAGCGTCAAGATCAACCTGCCCAAGACCGCCCTGAAGGGACCGGTCGAGTTCGAATGGCAGATTCCCAAGTACGGCAGCAACACGATCGAGCGCGACCGGGCGCGCACCTACTTCCAGGCCTACGCGGCGGCGTGCGCGCTGCACTTCGCCGAGAAGGCGCTCGCCGAGATCCGCGCCGGGCGCACCAAGACCTGGGAGCGCTTCGAGGTGCCCGACGAGGGCATCGGCTGCGGCTTCACCGAGGCGGTGCGCGGGGTGCTCAGCCATCACCTGGTGATCCGGGACGGCAAGATCGCCAACTACCACCCGTATCCGCCGACGCCGTGGAACGCCAACCCGCGCGACAGCTACGGCACTCCGGGACCCTACGAGGACGCGGTGCAGGGTCAGCCGATCTTCGAGGAGAACGGCAGGGAGGACTTCAAGGGCATCGACGTCATGCGCACGGTGCGCAGCTTCGACCCGTGCCTGCCCTGCGGTGTGCACATGTACCTGGGCAAGGGCAAGACGCTGGAAAGACTGCACACGCCCACGCAGTCACCCGCCGGCGGTGATGATCGCAAGCTCGGCGAAGCCGGGCGCAGCGGGTCATCACCATCAATGGAGTAGACCCGCGGAATGACAACGCCGGATCGCCCGGGAACCACCTCTGAACTCTCCGAGAACGACGCGCAGTGGCGCAGCGCGGGTGAGCGGATCCAGACACTGCTGGATTCCTGCGCGGCGGGTGGGGCGGCCGCGTATGACCGCGCCCAGCTGCTGGTCCGCGAGGTGGTCGAGCTGTACGGAGCCGGGCTGGCGCGGATCATGGGTTTGGCCGGCGACCCCGGGTTCGCCGAACGGCTGGCCACCGACGACCTGGTGGCCAGCCTGCTCCTGGTGCACGGGCTGCACCCGCACGACGTGCGGCGCCGGGTCTGCGACGCGCTGGACCGGGTGCGGCCCTACCTGGGCTCGCACGGCGGTGACGTCGACCTGATCGGAATCGACGGCGACACCGTGCGCCTGGCCTTCACGGGCAGCTGCAAGAGCTGCCCGTCCTCGGCGGTGACGCTGGAGCTCGCGGTCCAGGATGCGATCCTGACCGCCGCGCCGGAGATCTGCACGATCGAGGTGGCGGCGGCCGCACCCGCCGCCGGCACGATCCCCGCTGAATCCCTGCTGGCCCAAGTCCGTTCGCGAGGCACCGGCGCGACGGCCTGGCGTCCGGCGCCCGAACTGGCCGAGCTGGCCCCCGGCGAGGTGGCAGGTTTCTCCGTCGACGGCACCACGTTGCTGGCCTGCCGGGTCGGCGATCGGTTGTTCGCCTACCGGGATCACTGCCCGGTGTGCGACGACACGCTCGCCGGGGCGCGACTGCACGCGGGGATGCTGGAATGCCCGCGCTGCACGACCGAATTCGACGCCGTCCACGCCGGCGCCGGCACCAACGGCACCCACCTGCAACCGATTCCGGTGCTGCTTCGCGACGGTGCGCTGTCGGTGGCGCTGCGGGGCGAACCGCTGGGGGCCGGCATATGACCAGCCCCTACGACGTGCTGGCCCGCATCAGCGCCGACCGGCCGCTCCCCGAAGACGGCGGCGAGCGCTGTGAGATGTGCGCCGAGCCGATCGCCGACGAACACCAGCACGTGGTGAGCGTGGCCGCGCGGCAACTGATGTGCGTGTGCCGCGCGTGCTACCTGCTGTTCAGCGACACTGCGGCCGAGCTGCGCTACCGGGCGGTACCCGATCGGTACCTCGCCTTCCCGGGTTTCGCGCTGGACCGCCGGACCTGGGAAGCGCTGCAGATCCCGGTCGGCGTGGCGTTCTTCTTCACCAACTCCGCCCTCGGGCGCACCGTCGCCTTCTACCCCGGCCCGGCCGGCGCGTGCGAGTCCGAGCTCGACCTGGACGCCTGGACCGCCCTCGCGGGCGCGGACCCGCGGGCGAGGCTGCCGGTCGACGACGTGGAAGCATTGCTGGTCCGGGTCGAGGACGGGCCCGAAACTGCTGAGCCGCAGAGCTTCCTGGTCCCGATCGACGCCTGCTACGAGTTCGTCGGGCGCCTGCGCATGCTGTGGCGGGGTTTCGACGGCGGACAGCACGCGCGTGCGTTCATCGACGACTTCTTCGCCCGGCTCGCCGCCCGCGCCGTGGCGAGGCCGCGATGACCGGGCAGCCGATCGACATGGCGTTCGCGGTTCACGACGTGGCGCCCGAGCCGTACAGCGTCACGCCGGTGCTCACCGCGCGCATCGGCATCACCGCCGGCGGCCCGGCCGGTCACACCGGCGCGGTGCACGCCATCGCGCTGCGCTGCCAGGTCCGCATCGAACCGCTCCGGCGCTCCTACTCCGACGACGAGGCCGCCGGACTGCTCGACCTGTTCGGCGGCCGCGAGCGCTGGGCCAACACCCAGCGCACGTTCCTGTGGCAGCATTGCGCCGCGATGGTGCCGGGATTCGCCGGGCACACGACGGTGATGCTTCCGCTGGAATGCACCTACGACTTCGAAGTGACGGCCGCCAAATACGTGCACGCCCTGCAGGCCGGGGAAATTCCCCTCCAATTCCTGTTCAGTGGAACAATTTTCGTCAATTCCGACCACGGGTTCTCGGTTCAGCAGGTGCCTTGGGACTGCGAATGCCGTTACGACATGCCGGCCGCGGTGTGGCGCGCGCTGATCGCGCAGCACTACCCCGACACCGGCTGGGTGCGGCTGAGCCACGAAACCGTCGCCGCGCTGGCCCGCTACAAGGCCGCACAGGGACTGCTCGACCTCGACCGTGCGGTCGCCTCGCTGCTGGACGCCGAGAAGGAGGCCGCGCGGTGAGCGCACCCGAAACCTCGGCCCGGGCCCGCGCCGTCGCCGACGCGGTGCTCTACGAGGGCTACCTGCTCTACCCCTACCGCGGGACGTCCGGCAAGAACCAGTCGCGGTGGCAGTTCGGGGTTCTGGGACCGCCCGGTGCGGTGGACTCCGGCCTCGGCGAGGACGACGCCATGGCGGCGGACTTCCTGGTCGACGGGGCGCGGGCGATCACCGTGGTGGTGCGGTTCCTGCAGCTGCAGCACCGCCGCGCCGAACGCGACGTCGGGGGCGGCGACTTCGTGCCCGTCGACGAGTTGACCACGCCGGCCGGGTCGTGGCTCACCTGGGACGAGGCGATCGAGTGTGAGAGGTCCTTCGGCCCTATCCCATTGGACGGCCGATCACGGATCCTTCCGCTGGTGGCGCATGCGGCAACCGACATCGAACCGCTGGACGGCGGGCGGCTGGTCCGTCGACGCCGGGAGGTGCGCGGCGAGCTGACGGTGACCGCCCGGCCGGACGGGGACCTGCGTCGGGTCTCGGTGCGGGTGGCCAACACCGGCGCCGGCGCCGCCGACAAGGCTGACGCGATCGCGCGGTCCATGATCGGAACCCACCTGATCGCCGACGTGGCCGGCGGACAGTTCGTCTCGCTGCTGGAACCGCCCCCCGACGCTGCCGCCGCGGTGTCGCGGTGCGGTCGGCACCGCTGCTTCCCCGTGCTGGCCGGCCCACCGGGCACCTGCGACGTGTTGCTGATCTCCCCGATCATCCTCTACGACCATCCCGAGGTTGCCGATCAGAGCAACACCGCCCTGTACGACTGCACCGAGATCGACGAGATCCTCACCCTGCGCGTGATGACGATGACCGACGAGGAGAAGGCGCAGGCCCGCGCCACCGACCCGCGGGCCGCGCAGATCATCGACCGCTGCGATGCCATGTCGCCCGCGGCGATGGCGCGCCTGCACGGTGTGCTGCGCGATCCGCACGCGCCCGCGGGGCTGGTGCCCGGGATCCCCGAGGGTGCCGACTGGTGGGATCCGCAGGCCGACGGCGCCGTCCGCCCCGAGATCGATGCGGTGCCGGTGAACGGGATCCGGGTGGCACGCGGCAGCCGGGTCCGGCTGCACCCGAACCGCAACGCCGACGCCCAGGACATCTTCGTGGCCGGTAAGACCGCCCGCGTCACGTCGGTGCATGAAGACGTCGAGGGCAACACGCACGTCGGGGTGGTCGTCGACGACGACCCGGCCGCCGACCTGCACGACTGGTACGGGCGCTATCTGTACTTCTCCCCCGACGAAATCGAGCCGCTGGAGGCGGAGAACAGCAGCACGGAAAGGAGTTCGACATGGCAGTTCTAGGGTGGATCTTCCTCGCCATCATCGCGCTGGTGGCCGCGGCCGCGGTGGCGATGGGGGTGATGTCACTGCCGGATGCCCGCCGCTACCTCAAACTGAGGCGGATGTAGCCGGCCGGGCACTGTGATGACAGCGCGCATCCTGGTGGCCGGCGTCGGCAACATCTTCCTGGGGGATGACGGATTCGGCTCGGAAGTGGTCCGTCACAACGAGATCCCGCGTGACGACCCGGGTCTTCGCGTCGTCGACTATGGCATCGGGGGAATGCACCTGGCCTACGACCTGCTCGACGGCTGGGACACGCTGGTTCTCGTCGACGCGATACCGAACCGTGGCAGCCCGGGCACCCTGCACGTGTTCCAGGCCGACCACGACGCACCGGCCGAAGCGGCAGCGGTGGACGCGCACGGCATGGACCCGGCGGCGGTGTTCGCCAGTCTGCGCGCGCTGGGCGGCAGCCCGCCCTACACGGTGGTGGTGGGGTGCGAAGCGGGCAGCGTCGACGAGGGGATCGGCCTGAGCGAACCCGTCGCCAATGCTGTTGCGCGAGCGGCCCGGGCGGTCGCCGACATCGTCGCGGCGCTGCGAAGTCCGGTGTCTTCGGCGCCGAGGGAGCGTTGAGCATGTGTCTGGGGATACCCGGCCGGGTGATCGGCATGCTGAACGGCTACGCGGGACAGCTCGCGCTGGTCGACGTCGCCGGCGAGCAGCGTCGCGTCAACGTCGGCATGCTGCCCGAGGAGACGTTCGCCCCCGGCGACTGGGTGATCATTCACCTGGGCTTCGTCGTGGAGAAGACCGACCGCGCCGGGGCCGACCAGGCGATGGCCGGCCTGGAGCTGATGGGCCGCGGCGGTGGCGACCCGGGATCCGGCGCGCAGGGCGGTTGAGATGACCGGGTCCCTGATGCTGCGATCCGGCCCGCCCGGCACCCAGGTGCGGCAGCGCCTCACGGTGAACGGTGTCGTCCAGGGGGTCGGCTTCCGTCCCTTCGTCCATCGTCTGGCCACCGAACTCGGACTGGCCGGATTCGTCGGCAACGACTCGGGTGCGGTCTTCCTGGAGGTGCAAGGTCACCCCGCGCACGTGCGGGAGTTCAGGCGCCGGCTGCGCGCCGAGGCCCCGCCGCTGGCGCGCATCAGCACCATCTGCGCCGTCGAAATCGACGCCATCGCCGACACCGACACCGTCCGCGGGTTCGCCATCACCGCCAGCGAGGTGGCCGCCGGTGCCAGGACGCCGATCCCACCCGATATCGCGGTCTGCGACGATTGTGTGGCCGAGTTGTTCGACCCCGGCGACCGACGCCACCGCCACCCGTTCATCACGTGTACCAACTGCGGCCCGCGCCACACCATCATCCGAACACTGCCCTACGACCGCCCCGCGACCACGATGTCCGCGTTCGCGATGTGCGCGCGGTGCGCCGGCGAATACGCCGATCCCGCCGATCGGCGGTTCCACGCACAGCCCATCGCGTGCCCCGATTGCGGCCCCTCGCTGTGGTTCTGCGCGCACCCATCCTCATCCGAAGGCCGGGTCGACGGAACAGACGCCGCGCTGGCCGCCACCCAACGCGCGCTGGCCGGCGGCGCGGTGGTGGCCATCAAGGGCATCGGCGGATACCACCTGGCCTGCCTCGCCGACGACCAGCGGGCGGTGACGGCGCTGCGAACCCGGAAAGCCCGGGGCGCCAAGCCTTTCGCGATCCTGGTCCGCGACCTCGACGTCGCGCGCCGCTACGCCCCGATCGGTGACGACGAGGCCGCCGTGCTCTCGGACCCGGCCGCACCGATCGTGCTACTCCCGCGCCGGGCCGGCGCGCCGGTCGCCGGCGCGGTCGCGCCCGGCAGCCCGCTGCTCGGGCTGATGCTGCCGTACTCCCCGATCCACCACCTGCTGCTGGCGCCCGTCCCCGGGGCCGGCGCGCGCGTGCCCGACGCGTTGGTGCTGACCAGCGCCAATCGCTGCGATGAGCCCCTCTGCTTCACCGCCGCCGATGCCGCACAGCGGCTTCCCGCCCTGTGCGACGCCGTGCTCGACCACAACCGGCCCATCCACGTGCCGTGCGACGACTCGGTGGTGCGCGTCGTCCGAGACGAAGCGGGGGCCGCGGAGCTGCCCATCCGGCGCTCCCGCGGCTATGCGCCGCTGCCGGTGGACCTCGGCCACCGGGGCCCCGCGGTGCTGGCCGTCGGCGGGGAACTGAAGAACACCTGCTGCCTCACCGACGGGTCCCGCGCCTACCTGTCCGGGCACATCGGCGACATGGGCACCTGGGAGACACTGCGCGCGTTCGACCGCACGGTCGGACAGCTCAGCGAGATACGCAGCGCCCCGGCGCGTGTGGCCGCAGACCTGCACCCGGCATATCACACCCGCGCCTGGGCGGAACGCCACGCGGGCGACCGACCGCTGGACCTGGTCCAGCACCATCACGCCCACGTGGTGTCGCTGCTGGCCGAGCACGGGCGCATCGGCGAACCCATCATCGGGGTCGCGTTCGACGGCACCGGCTACGGCTGCGACCACACCATCTGGGGCGGCGAGATCCTGCGGCTCGGCCGCGACAGCCACCGCTTCGTGCGGGCCGCCCACCTGCTGCCGGTGCCGCTGCCCGGCGGCGACGCCGCGGTGCGCAACCCGTGGCGGATGGCGCTGGCCCAGTTGTGGGCGGCCGACCTCGACTGGGCCCCGGACCTGGCACCGGTCGCGGCGGCGAGTGCGCCGGAATTGGCGCTCGTCCGTTCGCAACTGGAGACCGGCACGGCATGCGTGCCGTGCTCGAGCATGGGCCGGCTTTTCGACGCCGTCGCCTCGCTGCTGGGCGTGCGGCACCGGATCGACTACGAGGGCCAGGCCGCCGTCGAACTCGAGGCGCTGGCCGAGTCCGCCGGCGCCGCGCCCGGGCCGTCGCTGCGCCTGGCGGTACGGGCCGACGGGCTGATCGACCCCACCCCCCTGATGCAGACGCTGGTCTCGGCGCTTTCCGCCGGCACCCCGCCGGCACTGCTGGCCGCGTCGTTTCACCGGGCGGTCGCGCACGCGGTCGCCACGGCGGTCGGCCTCATCGCCGGCCAGACCCGGCTCGTGGGCCTCACCGGCGGCGTGTTCCAGAACGTGCTGCTGTTGCGCGCCTGCCGTACCCGGTTGCAACGCAACGGGTTCGAGGTGCTGACCCACCGCGCGGTTCCGCCCAACGACGGCGGGCTGGCGCTCGGGCAGGCCGCGATCTCGATGCTGATCGCGCTCGAGGAGGGCGGGCCGTGACCGCCGACCCCGCCACGGCGGTCGATCGCGGGCTCGGCGCGGAGCTGGCCCGGGACCTGGCCGCCACCGCGTTGACCCTGGCCAGGCGGTTCGCCGCGGGCGCCACGATGTGGTCGATCGCGCCGTCGTGGGAACCACACGCGCTGCACATCGCGGTCGAGTTCGTCCACCCGGTGATCATGGGCAAGCGCGCGCTGCCCGCGGTGGCCCTGACCGGACCGGACATCGTCGACCTCTCGAGGGTCTCGGTGCGGCCCGGCGACATCGTGGTCGCGGTGTCGCGCACCGACGACGCGCGGGTCCGGTCGGTGCTGCGCCGCGCCCCGGCGTGGGGCGCGAGCACGATCTGGATCGGCAGCGGCCGACGACCGGCGGCCGGTGCGGCCGACCACGTGCTGTGGCTCGACGACCCCGACCCGTGCGTGCCCGCGACCGGTGGGTTCGTGCTGTTCTACCACCTGCTGTGGGAGCTGACGCACGTGTGTTTCGAGCACTCGAACCTGCTGGCACCCGAACGCGCCGAGGCGGTCTGCGTGACGTGCGGTGACGAGGGCCGCCTCGGTGAGGTGGTGGCCGCGCCCGTCGACGGGCTGGCCCCGGTGCGCACCGCGCGAGGCGTGGAGACCGTGGCGACGACGCTCGTCGAACCGGTTGCCGCCGGGGATCTGGTGGTGCTGCACGCCGGGACGGCGATCAGCCGCCTCGACGACGACGAGCGCGACGGGCAGGACGATGACTGACGAGCCGACCAACTTCCTGTACCCGTTCATCGACGGGCCGGCTTCCGGGGCGAACGACCCGGCCTCCCTGCTCGCCGACCTGGCCGCCTCCGCGCAGGCCAAAGCCGCCGAAAGCCTGGCGTTGCGGCGCGCGACACTGCACGCCAACGCGGACCTGTTGGACCGCGCCGCCGCCGAGCTGGCCCGCCGCTTCGCGGCCGGCGGACGGCTGTTCACCTTCGGAAACGGCGGCAGCTGCACCGATTCCACCACCCTGGCGCGGTTGTTCGCCCGGCCGCCGATCGGGCGGCCCCTTGCGGCCTGGTCCCTGACGGCCGACCCGGCCATTCTGACCGCGCTGGGCAACGACGTCGGGTTCGAGCTGGTGTTCGCGCGCCAGTTGATCGCCCACGCGAGGGCCGGCGACATCGCGATCGCGATGTCGACCAGCGGCAATTCGCCGAACCTGCTCACCGCGCTGGCCGAGGCCCGGCGGCGCGGCCTCTACACCGTCGGCTTCGCCGGCTACGACGGCGGGGCCTTCGTGGACAATGCGGATGTCGATTGCTGCTTCGTCGTGCGCTCGCAGAGCGTGCACCGCATTCAGGAGGCCCAGGCGCTGCTCGGCTATTCGCTGTGGTCGGCCACCCACGAACGGTCCGGCGACCCAGATGTGGCAGCCGATGTGGGGGCCGCATGAACACGACGGCGGGCGGCGAACACCTCTCGCCGGGGCCGCACTTCGCCGAGGGTGAGGTGATCGAGCGCATCGAGTCGTTCCGGCGGCGCCGCCCCAGACTGCTCGACGACCAGGTGACCCTGGCACACGGAGCGGGCGGCAAGGCATCGGCGGCACTCGTCGACGCGGTGTTCGTGGAGGCGTTCCGCAACCCGGCGCTGGAGCCGCTCGGCGACGGTGCGGTACTCACCCTGCCCAGCGGCGAGCGGATCGCGATGTCCACCGACTCGTTCGTGGTGCAGCCCCTGCGCTTTCCGGGCGGCTCGATCGGCACGCTGGCCGTCCACGGCACCTGCAACGACCTGGCAATGGCCGGTGCGGTCCCGTCGTGGATTTCGGCGGCGTTCGTCCTGGAAGAAGGATTCGGCATCGCCGAGCTCAAGGAGATCGTCGCCGACATGGCCTCCGCCGCAGCGGACGCCGGAGTGCAGATCGTCACCGGCGACACCAAGGTGGTACCCAGGGGCGCCGCCGACGGGCTGTTCGTCACCACCACCGGGGCCGGCGTCATTCCCGCCGGGCGCGCGCTGTCGCCGGCGTCGGTGCGCGTCGGCGACAAGGTGCTGCTGTCGGGCCCGATGGGCGATCACGGCATGGCCGTGATGCTGGCCCGGGGCGACCTGGCCATCGAGGCCGACATCTGTTCGGACACCGCCTCGCTCAGCCCCCTGGTGGAGGCGCTCATGGCGGCCGCCCCGGCCACCCGCTGGCTGCGCGATGCGACCCGCGGCGGGGTGGGCACCGTGTGCAACGAGCTTGCGCAGGCCTGCGGGCTGGGCGTGCTGCTCGACGAGGAGCGACTGCCCGTGTCGCCCACGGTGAACGGCGCCTGCGAGTTGCTCGGCATCGACCCGCTCTACGTCGCCAACGAAGGCAAGCTCGTCGCGGTCGTCGCCCCCGAGCAGGCGGCCGGCGGGCTCGCCGCCCTGCGGTCGCATCCACTGGGGGCCCAGGCCGCCGAGGTCGGGGAGATCATCGCCGAGCCGGGCGAGACCGTGGTACTGCGCACCGGGTTCGGCGGCACCCGGATCGTCGACATGCTCGTCGGGGACCCGCTGCCCCGAATCTGTTGAGAGCCGTATCTGCTGAGAGGAGAACATGCGATGTGCCTTGGTATTCCGGCTCGGATCGTCGAGATCACCGACGCTGCCAACTATCTGGCGAAGGTCGACGTCAGCGGGGTGCAGCGCACGATCAGCGTGCGCCTGCTCGAAGACGACCTACCCGCCCCCGACGACTGGGTGCTGGTCCACGTCGGGTTCGCGATGGCCAAGATCGACGAGTCCGAGGCACTGCTCACCCTGGCCGCCATCCAGAAGCTCGGCGACGCCTACAGCACGGAGCTGGAAGCCTTCGACTCGTCAGCGATAATCTGAGGAGGCGCAATGAAATTCGTTGACGAATTCCGCGACCCGGCGGCGGCCCGCAAGCTGCTCGCCGCCATTGAAAGGTTGGCGTGCCTGGCCGGCGACGGCGAGGAGTTCAAGTTCATGGAGGTGTGCGGCGGACACACCCACACCATCTACCGGCACGGTATCGAGCACCTGCTGCCCGGCAACGTCGAACTGGTGCACGGGCCGGGCTGTCCGGTGTGCGTGATCCCGATGGGCCGCATCGACGATGCGATGTGGCTGGCCTCCCAGCCCGGCGTGATCTTCACCTGCTTCGGGGACATGATGCGCGTCCCGGGCTCGGGCGGAAGCCTGCTGGACGCCAAGGCCAAGGGCGCCGACGTGCGCTTCGTCTATTCGCCGCTGGACGCGCTGAAGATCGCGATCGACAACCCGGACAAGCAGGTGATCTTCTTCGCCATCGGTTTCGAGACCACCGCGCCGTCGACCGCGGTCACGCTGGTGCGCGCCCGCGAGCTGGGCGTAGGCAACTTCAGCGTGTTCTGCAACCACGTCACGATCGTGCCGCCCATCAAGGCGATCCTCGAGTCGCCCGATCTGCGACTGTCCGGCTTCATCGGCCCCGGCCACGTGTCGACCGTCGTGGGCAACCGGCCCTACCGCTTCGTGCCGGACGTCTACCGAAAACCGTTGGTGGTGGCGGGCTTCGAGCCGCTCGACATCCTGGCCGCGGTCGCGATGCTGCTGACCCAGATCCGTGAGGGACGCTGCGAGGTGGAAAACCAGTACAAGCGCGTCGTCCCCGAACACGGGAATCCGGCGGCGCTGGCGCTGCTGGGCACGGTGTTCGCGTTGCGCCCCCACTTCGAGTGGCGGGGTTTGGGGTTCATCTCGCAGAGCGCGCTGCGGCTGCACGACGACTTCGCCGCCTTCGACGCCGAGCTGCGCTTCGCGATGCCCGGCGTGCGCGTGGCCGACCCCAAGGCCTGCCAGTGCGGCGAGGTCCTCAAAGGTGTGCTCAAGCCCTGGGAATGCAAGGTTTTCGGCACCGCGTGCACCCCGGAAACCCCGATCGGGACATGCATGGTGTCCCCCGAGGGGGCCTGCGCGGCCTACTACAACTTCGGGCGCATGCACCGTGACGCCGTGAAGCTCGCGGGACGCACGTGACGCACGTGACGCCCGATGCTCCCGGCTCCGGCGACGGCGTGGAGATGTTCGCCCGCTACGCCTATGCCCCCAACGCGCTGGGCTACTGCGGCCCGCCGCTGGGCGCCACCCTGCGCGACGGCTCCGTCGCGCAGGTGCGCGCCGCGGCGGCGCGGTTCTCCGGGGCGTGGCCCTATCTGCGCGTCCTGTCGACGCTGACCGGGATCACCGACCCGCTCGATCGCCGGCTCGTCGAATCCTATTGGCTCGGCGGTGGTGTCGGCGCCGGCGTGGACTCCGCCGAATTCCTTGCCGCGCTGCTGGACATCATCGGGCCGCAGGCGGGCCGCTACTGGTCGCATCTGACCCCCGGCCTGGCCTCCGAAGCGGCGCCCAACCACTGCTTCCACGTGTTGGGCGTGTATCCCTGGACACGGTTCCTGGGCCGTGGCGAGCACCCGCTGAGCGTGCTCGACAGCTGCCGCATCAGTTGGGGCACCGTGGTTTCCCGTGACGGCGACGCCGTGGAGCTGTCGCGCCGCGCACTGGCCCGGGACGGCCGGTCGCTGGTGCTGGCCGAGCCGTCGGTGTATTCCCTCGGCATCTGGGCCGACGGGTACAGCGCGGTGCCCGACGTGGCCGTCGGCGACGAGGTCGCGGTGCACTGGGGCAGGCTGTGCGGGCGGCTGCGGCCCGCGCAGGTCCGGGCGCTGGCCGAGGGTACGGACCGCCAGCTGGAGGTGACCGGCCGGCGGCTCGCGCACGTCTAACGTGGCTGTCGTGACCGGTTCCCTCTGCGAGGTGCTGCCCGCTGCGGCCGCGCTGCTCGGTGTGCCCGGTGGGACCGACGCCCTGGCGCTGACGGAGGCCGTCGGGGCCGACCGCGTCGAGCGCGTGCTGGTGGTGCTGGTCGACGGGCTGGGCTGGCACCTGATGCCGGAGCTGGCCGCCAGCGCGCCGCTGCTGGCCTCGGTGCTGGGTGGTGGGTCCGGGCGGCTCACCCGGCTGGCGTGCACGTTTCCGTCGACCACGCCGACCAGCCTGGTGTCCCTGGGCACCGGCGCGCGCCCCGGCGAACACGGCATCCTGGGCTTCACCCTCAAGGTCCCGGGCGCTGACCAGGTGGTCAACCACATCCACTGGCGCGACGACCCGCCGCCGGCCGCCTGGCAGCCGTTGCCGACCTGGTTTGCCCGTCTCGAGCGCGCCGGCGTCGCCGCACGCGTCGTGCTGCCCGCAGCGTTTCTCGGCAGCGGCCTGACCGACGCGGCCTACCGCGGGGCGCGTTTCGTCGCGACCCTTCCGGACGACGACTACGCCGCGGCGGTGACCGCCGCGCTGGCATCGGCGCCGGGCCTCGTCTACGGCTACACCGCCGACCTCGACACCGCGGCCCACGTGTTCGGCATCGGTTCACCCGGCTGGCACGAGGCGGCGACCCGCGTCGATGCGCTGCTGACCCGGCTGGTCGAGGCGATGCCCGCCGATGCCGTGCTGCTGGTGACCGCCGACCACGGCGGGCTCAACGTCTCGCCGGACGCCCGCATCGACCTCGACGCCGACCCACGCCTGGCCGCGGGGCTGCGGGTGGTCGCCGGCGAGCCGCGGGTGCGCTACCTGCACACCGAACCGGGCGCCGCGGCCGACGTGCAGGCGGCCTGGGCCGAGATCCTGGGTGACCGCGCCAGCGTGCACAGCCGCGCGGAGGCCGTGGCCACGGGCATGTTCGGACCGGTCGATCCCCGCCATGCGGCGCGGATCGGCGACGTCGTGGTGGTCTGTGCCGGCGACCTGGCCGTCCTGGCGACCGCCCACGAGCCTCCGCAAACGGCTCGGCTCATCGGTTTTCACGGCGCGGCCACACCCGCCGAGATTGACATCCCGCTCATCGTCTGGCGCTGCTGACGCCGTCGGCACCGGCGGCGGTTACGGGCGCAGCCCTTTCGGTTCGTGGTCAATTCTATTGTCCAGCAGTCTATTTGGTGAAGGTGTCGCGCTCGGTCGAAGGTGGCCGCAGCAGCGGACCGTAACGCTGCCGGAGCTCGGTGACGATCTCGGCGAAGGGCAGGTCGTGGTACCAGCCGCGGTCGTGGAGGTATTCCATGTGCTGGTGGCCCTCGCTGTCGAAGGCGTGCAGCAGCGCGTCGTGTTCACCGTCGAAATCGATCGGCGGGACGCCGAATCGGGCGCACAGTTCGGCGTTGAACGCCGGTGTCGCCTTGACCCAACGGTCGTTGACGAACAGTTCGCTGTAGCCGTGGTAGACGAACACGTCGGTGCCGCCCATCCGGTTTCGCAGCGTGTCGGTTTGCAGGTGGTTGCGCACGTCGGCGAACCCGAGCCGAGCGGGGATACCCGCGGCGCGAGCAGCCGCGGTGAGCAGGACCGCCTTGGGGACGCAGTAGGCGCTCGCCGCGGTCGCGACGTAGCTGGCGCGGTAGTGGCCGCGATCGTCGTCTGCGCTGTAGGGGTCGTACCAGATGTTGTCACGGACCGCACGGAAAAGTCGTTGGGCTCTTGTCACCGGATCGGCGCTATCGCCAACCGCCGCCTGGGTGAAGCGCTGGACGTTGTCGTGGTGCCAGTCCAAGAACTCGGTGGTCCCCAGGAATGCCGCGTCGGGATCGGTCGATTCACTCGTCACAGCGGCCCCCTCCTCATCTCGTCATCGACAGGTTCGTCATCGACAGGTTCGTCATCGACAGGTTAGTGCTCGACAGGTTAGTGCTCGGTGGCCGCGATGCTGCGATCCCGCAGGGATTCCCGCGGCGTCGGCCGGCCCTGGCGGCAACAGCGTTCCAGCATCTGGGCATCTCAGGGAGAGAATTTTATTTAGGATAGGCTAAGCAACTTTTTGATCGTGTCCGTTGTTCCGGAGCGACCAGCGGCGGGGAGATTGGAGATTGTTGCTACCCAAGGGATGCTGTTGCAAACTATTTGCAGTTTTGATGCGAATCTTTTGCATGAACTCAGTCGCGTCATCGCGGCGCTGATCAAGGGAGTGTGAGCATGATGGACTTCGGGGCGTTGCCGCCTGAGATCAACTCCGGCCGGATGTATTCGGGCGACGGGTCGCAGTCCATGATGTCGGCCGCGTCGGCCTGGGATTCATTGGCAGCCGAATTGCATTCGGTTGCGGCGGCGTTCACGTCGACCGTGTCGGGGTTGGCCGGTCACCGATGGCAGGGCTCCGCGTCGGTGTCGATGACGGCCGCGGCGGCCGCGCACGTGGGGTGGGTCAATACCGTGGCCGCGCAGGCCGAGCAGACCGCCGGTGCGGCCAGGACGGCCGCCGCGGCGTTCGAGTCAGCGTTCGCCGCGACGGTGGCACCGCCGGTGATCGCGGCAAACCGAGCCCAACTCGCGTCGTTGGTGGCGACGAACCTGCTGGGTCAAAACGCCCCGGCGATCGCGGCCACCGAAGCCCACTACGCCGAGATGTGGGCCCAGGATACGGCCGCGATGTATGGCTACGCGGGTGATTCGGCGCTCGCCACGCGGCTGAGCGCGTTCACCGCGGCCCCGCAGGCCACCAATCCGTCTGCGGCGGCGAGTCAGGCCGCCGCAACGGCGCAGACCGCCAGCACGAGTACGCAGGTCGCGTTGACGCAGTTGATCTCCGCGGTACCCACCACCCTGCAAACGCTGGCCTCGCCCGCCGCCTCCGCGACAGCCGGCACCTCGAGTGCGGCCAGCAGCATCAGCGCGTCGGCGTCGTCGGCGTCGTCGGGGTTGTTGAGCTTGCTGGCCGGCAACAGCACCTCGACCACGGGGTGGGCCGGAATGTTCAATGACATTTTCAGCAGCAACGGTCTGGGTTTGAATTCCAACCTCTGGAACACGGTCTTCTCGTCCGGTTTTTACATGCCCGGCAACTTCGCCGCCGGTGATCTGCTGGCCCTGGTCGGCATGGCTGCGGATTCCGGTGGGGCCGAAGCCCTCAATGCTGCCGGGCAGGCCGCCTCCGGCGGGCTCGGGGGTGTTTTGACCTTTCCGGCGGGTGGGCTCGGCAGTTTGGGTAGTGCGATTGCGGCAGGGGCGGGTAAGGCCGCGACGATTGGGCCGTTGTCGGTACCGCCCGCGTGGACGCCGGTTATCCCGCCGACGCTGGGCGCGACCCTGGGAAACGTCCCGCTGACCGCGCCGGGCGCCGGCGCACTGGCCGCGCCCGGCGCGCAAGGCCCGCCAGCATTCGTACCACCCATGGCGCTCGGGCGCGGCGGACCCACGATCGTCCTGCCCGACAACCGGTTTCTCGCCCGGCCGGCCATGATCCCCAGCTGGAGCGTCTGAGAACCTCGAGCAGCCTGGTGGGTATACCCCCCTGCGCGCCGGACAGTGCGGCTTCGTCCCCCAGATACCCCCAGATACCCCGCGTTTGATACCTCGCGTTCCGGCCGTTGGCTCACGGCATGGACGCGCACCGGCATCTCCGATTGGGGAACGCACACCGGACTTTGATCGTTCTCACAGGTCGGCGGGGGCGCCCCCCACTAAAATCAATGCCACTGTGAGGCTTGGGTGTGGCGGTAAGGGTCGACGGTGGTGGCCGGCGGCCGCGGCCCTGATCGCACTGTGCGTCCTGGCTGCCGTCACGACCGGTTGGGCAGCCCGCGGCACCGCGGTTGCCGCTGCCATCGTCCCGCAGCCGGCATCCACTTCCCAGGGAACTCACCGCGCCGTCGACGCCCAGCTGCACCGCGACCAGCGGGCCCACGCCGTCGTCGACGACGGCTTCTCCAGCGACCGATCGCCGATGCATCAGAAAAAGAATGCCTGGATGACCCGCGACCGGCCGCCGACCGGAACCCGCACCGCCACCCAAGTGGTGCGGTCCCCGTTGCCTGCCGTGGCACCGTACTGCCGGCCGGGCTACATCAACGCGCGCGCACCCACGGCCACCGCCGAGCATCGCGACATTCTCACTCAGCTCTGCGTTGCACGCTGCTGACAGGCCGGCATCGGACCGGCTGCGCACCTAGCCGTTGACGATCACCGCCGTTGACGATCACCGCGATTCGCGCCGATAGAGCTTCCGACGACCTACCCGGATAACTCTCCCGGCACCGGCACGCCCGTATGCAACCCAGTCTCAGTGCAACCCAGTCTCAGTGCAACCCAGTCTCAGTGCAACCCAGTCTCAGAGGGAGATTCATGTTCTCGTGCACCCTTGACACCGCCCGATCCCTCCGTCGAGCGAGATAGCCATGGACGTCGGAAGGCGACCTCCGGAGTTCAACTCCGCGCACCTGTATTCGGGCCCAGGTTCGGACTTGCTGACGATCGCCGCCGCCACGTGGGACACGCTGGCCGACACCCTGGACCAGGCGGCGGCGGGATACGCCACGGCGATCGGGCAACTCGGGCGGGGCTGCCACGGCCCGGCGGCGACGGTCCGGGACCTGGCCCACCACCGCCAATGGCTGCAGGCCCTCGCCGATCAGGCCCGGCAGACGGCCCATGGAGCCGAGGCAGCGTCGAGCGCCTACGAGGCGGCGTTCACGGCGACGGTGCCCCCACCGACCGTCGAGGCCAACCGTACGCGGCGAGCGTCGTTGGCCGCCATGAATTTCCTGGGCAACAGCAGCGCGGAGATCGCGGACACCGAGGCCGAGTACGAGCAGATGTGGGCCCAGAACGCCGCCGCCATGTACGCCTACGCCGCCGCGTCGGCGGATGCGGCGGCGTTGACGCCCTTCGTCCCGCCGCCGGCTCATCCCTGCGGGCCGTCGACGGCGTCCCGCGCATGGCGCCTCAAAGCCGCACCGGAGGTCGTCGCGGCCGGCGGCCAGGTTATGTCGGCGATCCCCGAGGGATTGGCCGGGCTGTCCCGCTCACCGCTGAGCAGTCTGGACGCGTCCCTGCTGCCGGTGACGGCGTCCCTGTCCAAGCTGAGCTCGCTGTCGGCGCCGTTGGATGTCGCGATCAGAAACCTCAACTCCCTCAACAAGGCGGCGGCGTTGCGACGGCTGATTCCGGCTCCGGGCGACACCGCCGGCACGACGGTCGCCGCGCGAATCGGTCACGGCGCCTCGGTCGGGTTTTTGACGGTGCCGCGCGCCTGGACCGAGCCCGAGGCGACAACCCGTGGCCCCTCCCAACCGCTGCGCCAGGGCCGCGTCGGCGAGCCGATCCGCCTGGTCGCCGAGAACGATCCGCCGGGGCAACCGTCACGGCGCCGGCCGAGCTGAACCCGGTGCACCCGCCGTCACCGGCGCTGCGCGTATGCGCGAGCCGCCTCAACGAGCGCCGAGAACAATCTCAGGTCGTCCAGGCACTCCTCCGGATGCCACTGCACGGCCAGCACGAAATGCTCGCCCGGCACCTCCAGCGCTTCGACCACCCCGTCGGAGTCCCACGCGCTGACCTTCAGTCCCACACCGACGGTCGCGACGGCCTGATGGTGGTAACAGCGCACCTCGGCTGAGTCACCGAGCAGACCCGCCAGCCGCGTACCGGGCACCGTGCGCACCGCCAGCGAGGTGAACACCCCGTTGCCGGCCCGGTGCCCGTGGTGGCCGAGGACGTCGGGCAAGTGCTGATGCAGCGTCCCGCCGAAAGCCACGTTGAGAACCTGCGCGCCCCGGCAGATGCCGAGCACCGGCAGCCCGCGCCGCAGCGCGGCCCGCAGCAACGCGAACTCCCAGGCATCGCGCACGGGTACCGGCACGTCGGTGTCCGGGTGAGCAGCCGCACCGTAGGACGCGGGATCGATGTCATTGCCCCCGGTGATCACCAGAGCGTCGAGGCCCCCGAGCACCCGTTCGGCGACGCCGGGGCCCACCGGCTGCGGCGGCAGCAGCACCGCGACACCGCCGGCCATGGCGACGCCCCGGAAATAGTTGGCGGGCAGGAAACCCGCGGCCACATCCCAGACGCCCGTGCGTGCCCGATCCAGGTAGGTGGTCAGGCCGACGATCGGGCCGGACGCAGCGACGTTGTCTCCCACGCATCTTCTCCTCGGTCACCGCCGACGAGCCGCGCCGCGCGGCTGCCGTCGGCACATCGCTTGCAGCAGTGACACAACCGGCGTTACCAGGTGGTCCGGCACTACCAGGTGCTGGTGCGCAGCACGATCTCGGTGGCCAGCGCAGCGGTCGACTCCTGCGCTGTGAGTCGGGCAAGGTCCACGACGCGGTAATCGGAATAGACGAACCGCTGGCTGTCGTGCGCCACCGCGCGGGCGGCCGGCGTGCTGACCAGTACGGTGGTCCCGATTTCCACCGGCGGGCAATGATCGTCGCGCACCACGCCGCGGGCATCGGCGACTCGCGGATGCCCCCGGTCGATCGCCACCAGGCCCACGAACCGGCCCGCCCTGGTTGCCGCCAGCTCCCAGGCGAGTTCTCCCCCGGCGCGGTCACCGACCACCGCGGCCCAGCCGATACCCACCGCGTCGAGGAGGCCGAGCACCGATTTGGGCGTCAGCCGCGGGTCGAAGCCGATGACGACCGTGCGCAGCGAGGCGGTGTGCAGCCGCGCACACACCGCGTCGTAGGACGCCGGCGGCTGCTGCACGTCACTCACGACGACCACGACCACGCCCTTCTCCGGACCGGCGATCCCCACGGGGACAGGGAATCCGTCGAGGGTGGTCATCATCGAGGTCACTCACGCACGCTACCGCCGACCGGCAGGCGGTCGCGAGATTTTTCCCCCTCCGTCCCCCCCATTTCAGACCCGCAACCCGGTGGCGATGTGGGGCCGTCGCGGCGGCGGCGACTCGAGCAGTCCGAGAACGGCGTCGAGGTCCAGATGTGACGCCAGCAACCCGGCGACGGCGTCGAGCTGGGTGTCGCGCCGGGCGGCGACATCGACGTCTCCGGCGACGAATCCGCGGCGGCCGGCCGCATCGGCGACACGGGTCAGCCACGCGCGGCGGAACTCGTCGTTGTCGAACAGGCCGTGCCAGTGCGTGCCGAAAACGGCGGCGCGCTCGACGCCCTGCGGTTCGGACTCGGCTTCGAACCAGCTTTTTTCGGCGCACCTGGACAGGCGCCCGTGATGGATCTCGTAGCCGGTGAGCGGTTGCACCCAGCGCCGCAGGACCTTGGCCGCGGCAAAGGAGATGTCGGCGTCGAGCAACCCCAGTCCGGCGACCTCCCCCGCCCCGGATTCCACCGGGTCCGCGATGCGTCGGCACAGCATCTGGAATCCGCCGCAGATCCCGAGGACCGGCTTGCCGGCGCGGGCGTGGCCGGCGATGGCGTCGGCCAGTCCGCGGTCCCGCAGCCAGGAGAGGTCGGCGACGGTGGCCTTGCTGCCCGGCAGCACGATCAGATCGGCGTCGGCCAGGTCGCCGGGGTCGCTCACCCAGCGCACCAGCACGCCCGGCTCGCACGCCAGCGCCTCGAGGTCGGTGGAGTTGGAGATGCGGGGCAGCCGAATCGCGGCCACCCGCAACCACTCGTGGCCGCACGGTGGTGCGGGCCTGCCCAGGACGCGTTGGGCGAGGACCGACAGCGAGTCCTCGGCGTCCAGCCAGAGCTCCTCGGCGTAGGGCAGCACGCCGTAGGTGGGGCGCCCGGTCATGGCGTGCAGCTGCCGCAGACCCGGTTCCAGCAGAGCGGGGTCACCGCGGAACTTGTTGACGACGAAACCGGCGACCAACGCCTGGTCGTCGGGCTCGAGCACGGCGAGCGTGCCGAACAGGTGCGCAAGCACACCGCCGCGGTCGATGTCCCCGACCAGCAGCACCGGCAGATCAGCAGCCCTGGCCAGGCCCATGTTGGCCAAATCTGTTTCACGGAGGTTGATCTCGGCGGGCGAGCCCGCTCCTTCACAGATCACCGCGTCGAATTCCTCGCGCAGACCCGACAATTCGTCGAAGACGATGCCAAAGAGCCGGTCGCGATGTCGCATGTAGTCGGCCGCGGCGACCGACCCGTCGACCTGCCCCCGGATGACCAGCTGTGAGGTCCGGTCACCACCGGGTTTGAGCAGGATCGGATTGAAGCGGACGCTGGGCTCCAGGCCCGCCGCCCGCGCCTGAATGGCCTGGGCGCGACCGATCTCGCCGCCCTCGACGGTGACCGCCGAGTTGTTGGACATGTTCTGCGCCTTGAACGGCGCGACGCGGACCCCGCGGCGTGCCAGCAGTCGGCACAAGCCCGCCACCACTACCGATTTGCCGACGTCGGAACTCGTTCCGGCAACCAGCAGAGCGCCGGTCACCTGCGCGCGGCGAAGGCCGGGCGGCTCATGGGAGCGTGAGAATCTCGACGCCGGTGTCGGTGACGAGCAGCGTGTGCTCGAACTGCGCGGTCCACTTGCGGTCCTTGGTGACCACCGTCCAGCCGTCGTCCCAGATCTCGTAGTCCAACCCGCCGAGATTGATCATCGGTTCGATCGTGAACGTCATGCCCGGCTGCATGATCGTCGCCACCGACGGCTGATCGTAGTGCAGCACCACCAGCCCGTTGTGGAACGTGGTGCCGATACCGTGCCCGGTGAAATCGCGAACGACCTGGTAGCCGAACCGGTTTGCATACGACTCGATGACCCGGCCGACGACTGACAGCGATCGCCCCGGTTTGACGGCGTTGATCGCCCGCATCGTGGCCTCGTGGGTGCGCTCCACCAGCAGTCGGTGTTCCTCCGAGACGTCGCCGGCCAAGAAGGTCGCGTTGGTGTCGCCGTGTACCCCGTCGCGGTAGGCGGTGACGTCGATGTTGACGATGTCGCCGTCGGCGATCACCGTCGAATCGGGAATGCCGTGGCAGATGACCTCGTTGAGCGACGTGCAGCACGACTTGGGGTATCCCTTGTAGCCCAGCGTCGACGGGTAGGCGTCGTGGTCGACCATGTACTCGTGGGCGATCCGGTCCAGTTCGTCGGTGCTGATCCCCGGCGCGACCGCCTTGCCCGCCTCGGCCAGCGCGCCGGCCGCGATCCGGCCGGCGACGCGCATCTTCTCGATAACCTCCGGTGTCTGCTCCCACGACTCGGTTCCCTCCCGGGCGGTCGGCTTGCCGACGTATTCCGGGCGCGGGATGCGGGCGGGCACCGGTCGCATCGGGGACAACACTCCGGGGGAAAGCACGGTGCGTGCAGGCATACGGCCAGCTTAATCGCCCCCATGCGGCCGGCCCGGCCTCGAGTGTGAAACGGCGGCGTCCACTGTGAACACCGGGCGGCGACACGCCGTCGTCCGCCGCCGGCGATTCACCCTCGGTGCCTGCGCCGCAACGACCGGCGCGGTCCCCGGATGGTCACCCTTCCGCACACCACGCGTCCCGTCAGCACCACATGCGGCCGGGCCTCAGGCCAAAAAATCCGGGGGCAGCGAATCGAACATCACCTTGGTCATCCGGACCGCATATTCCGAGCTGCCACCCCCGACGATCAGGGCCGCGAACGCGAGGTCGCCGCGGTATCCGGCGAACCACGAGTGCGATCCGCCCGGGAATTCGGCCTCGCCGGTCTTCCCGAACACCGCCCCGCAACCGGAGATCTCCTTGGCGGTCCCGTTGGTCACCACCAGCCGCATCATGGGTCGCAGGGCCTCGACCATCTTGGGGCTGATCGGCGTGACTGGGACTTCTGGGCCCTGCACCGTCGTCGGCCGCCCGGCGATCAGCTGCGGCACCGGGGTCCTGCCGGCCGCGACCGTGGCAGCCGCCAGAGCCATGCCGAACGGGCTGGCCAGCACCCTGCCCTGGCCGAAGCCGTCCTCGGTGCGCTCGGCCAGGTCCACCGTCGGCGGCACCGACCCGGTGACCGTGGTGATGCCCTCGACCTGGTAGTCCAACCCGATGCCGTAGCGGCTGGCCGCCTGGGTCAGCCCGCGCGGCGGCATCTTGCTGCTCAGCTCGGCGAACGTGGTGTTGCAGGAACTGGCGAAGGCGCGCGACATCGGCACCACGCCCAGGTCGAAGCCGCCGTAGTTGGGGATGCTGCGGTGTCCGATGTCGATGCTGCCCGGGCAGCCCATCATCGTGTTGGGCGTGGCCATGTCGCGCTCGACGGCGGCCCCGGCGGTCACCATCTTGAACGTCGACCCGGGTGGGAACAGGCCGGTGGTGGCGAGCGGGCCATCGGCGTCGGCCCCGACGTTCTGCGCGATCGCCAGGATCTCGCCCGTCGACGGCTTGATCACCACCATCATCGCCTTGCCGCCGCGAGTATCGACGGCGTGCTGGGCGGCATTCTGCACCGCCCGGTCCAGGGTGAGTGAGACCGACGGCGCCGGGGCTCCCTGAACCTCGTGCAGCACTTCGACTTCGACGCCGTTCTGGTTGACGGCGACCACCCGCCAGCCCGGCTGACCGTCGAGTTGGTCGATGACCGCCTTCTTCACCTCGGCCACGACCGTCGACGCGAAATGCGGGTCGGTGGGCAGCATCGCGGGCTGGGGTGTGATCACGATGCCGGGCAGTCGGCCGATCAGCGGGAATACCTTGTCGTTGTCGTCGGGATGCAGGGTGACCAGGTCCACCGGCTGCGTCGACGAACTGGCCTGCTCGGCGAGCAGCTGGGGATCGTCGAGCGTGTCGTTGAACGGATGCAGCACGTCCACCGCCGCGTGCGCCGTCGAGCTCAGTGCCAACCCCGAGCCGGCCTGCGCGGCGTCCAGCGTGTAGTGGTACAGGTAGCCCGGCACCAACACATCGGTGCCGCCGAGTTCGTTGACCGAGGCCCGCGGCGGCCGGTCGGCCCGCAGCGCGAACGTCTGGTGCTCACCGAGCTTGGGGTGCAGCCCGGTGCTGGCCCAGCGCACCCTCCAACGCCCCTCGTAGCGGGCCATCTTCAGCTCGCCGTCGTACGTCCAGATCCGGTTCTTGGGCAGGTGCCAGGCGAAGCGATAGTCCACCTTGCCGGTGTCCTCGACATATTTGGCGCTCAGGACCTGCGCGTCCAGATGGGTGGCCTGCAGTCCCGACCAGGCCGCGTTGAGCGCCTCGCGGGCGTCGTCGGGGCTGTCGCTGAGCTGGGCGGCGGTGGCGGTGTCCCCGACACCCAGGGCGGCGAAGAACCTCTGGGCCGCCGGGCCGGGTCCGTCAGGCCGCGGGGTGCACCCGGACAGCCCGATCACCCCGATGATGACGAGGCTTGTGACAGACGAGACTAATGTTGTTTGAGTTGCCATCGTTGCTGATGTTAAGAACTGTGGCGTGTTGGAACGCGTCGACACACCGAGACGCAACTGTTATGTCCGGGATGTGCATGCCCGGGATGTGCATGTCCGGGATGTGCATGCCCGGTATTCCCGGAGCGCGAGGGTCGTCAGTCCAGCAGTACCGTCGCGAAAGTGCCGACTTCGGCGAAGCCGACGCGCGCATATGCCGCGCGTGCCACCGTGTTGAAGTCATTGACGTACAAGCTGGCGATCCGCCCGGCGCCGACGATCACCGCCGCCACCGTGGCGGTGCCGCCCGTACCCAGGCCCCGGCCGCGCCACTCCGGGTGCACCCAGACACCCTGGATCTGGCCCACGGCCGGGGACTGCGACCCGACCTCCGCCTTGAACACGACCTGACCGTCCTCGAAGCGCGCCCAGGCCCGCCCGGCCGCGATCAGGCTGGCCACCCGGCGCCGGTAGCCGCGACCGCCGTCGCCGAGGCGCGGGTCGACCCCGACCTCGCCGATGAACATGTCGACGGCGGCCACCAGGTAGGCGTCCAACTCGTCCGGCCGGACCTGGCGCACCCCGGCGTCGATGTCGCAGTTCGGGTGCGCGGACAGTGCCATCAGCGGCTGCTGCTCGCGCACGTCGCGCGCGGGGCCCCACGCCGCCGCGAGCCGCTCCCACATCGGCAGCACGAGGCCGGCCCTGCCCACCAACGACGAGCAGCGCCGCGTCCCACTCATCGCCTCGTCCGCGAACGCGTCGAGGTCGGCCGGTGCGCCACGCAGCGGGATCAGGTTGGCGCCGGCAAAGCACAGCGACTCCTGGGGGCCGCGGCGGGTCCACAGCTCCCCGCCGATCGCGTTGGGGTCGACGCCATGATCAGCGACGCGTGCAGCGACCATGCATGACCCCACCGGGTCTTCGTCGAAAACGCGCCGCACCGCGGCGGCATCACGCACCACGGAAACCCAGCGCTCGCCGACAAGGCGGAAGATGGGCGGAGCCGACATCGGGGCGAACTCCCTGTGGTGGGTGCCGAGGACCGATGCGAGCACACCGGCGCCTATCAGCTTACGGTCACAACCGGCGAACCGCCCGCGGTTGTTTGCGGCCCGTCCCCCGATGCGTCACCCGTTTCGGCGGGCACCGCGGAGTCCATTTCGGAGGCGAGCCGCATGGCCTCCTCGATCAGGGTCTCGACGATCTGGGATTCGGGCACGGTCTTGATCACCTCGCCCCGAACGAAGATCTGGCCCTTGCCATTTCCCGACGCCACGCCCAGGTCGGCCTCGCGGGCCTCCCCCGGGCCGTTGACGACGCAACCCATGACGGCGACCCGCAGCGGCACGTCGAGACCCTCGAGGCCGGCGCTCACCTCGTTGGCCAGGGTGTACACGTCGACCTGCGCGCGACCGCACGACGGGCAGGACACGATCTCCAACGAACGCGGCCGCAGGTTCAGCGACTCGAGGATCTGGGTGCCGACCTTGACCTCTTCGACGGGCGGCGCCGACAGCGACACGCGGATGGTGTCGCCGATGCCGCGCGAGAGCAGCGCGCCGAATGCGACCGCGGACTTGATGGTGCCCTGGAAGGCCGGGCCGGCCTCGGTGACCCCGAGGTGCAGCGGGTAGTCGCACTTCGCCGCCAACATTTCGTAGGCGGCGACCATCACCACCGGATCGTTGTGTTTGACGCTGATTTTGAGTTGTGAGAAACCCTGTTCCTCGAACAGCGAGGCCTCCCACAGCGCCGACTCCACGAGCGCTTCGGGGGTGGCCTTGCCGTACTTCTGCAGGAATCGCTTGTCCAGCGAGCCGGCGTTGACCCCGATGCGGATGGGGATGCCGGCCGCCGCCGCGGCTTTGGCGACCTCGCCGACCCGTCCGTCGAACTCCTTGATGTTGCCCGGATTCACCCGCACCGCCGCGCAGCCGGCGTCGATGGCCGCGAAGATGTACTTCGGCTGGAAGTGGATGTCGGCGATCACCGGAATCTGGCTGTGTCGGGCGATCTGGGCCAGCGCATCGGCGTCTTCCTGACGCGGGCAAGCCACCCGGACGATGTCGCAGCCGGCGGCGGTCAGCTCGGCGATCTGCTGCAACGTCGCGTTGACGTCATGGGTCTTGGTGGTGCACATCGACTGCACCGAGATCGGATAGTCGCTGCCGACCCCGACGTCGCGGACCATCAGCTGGCGCGTTGTGCGGCGGGGGACGAGCGTAGGCACCGGAGCGTCCGGCATGCCCAGGCCAACGGTCACTGTGATCGATTCCTTCGGTTGGTCACTGGAAAAGCCTGATCGGGTTGACCAGATCGGCTGTCACGGTCAGCAGCATGTACCCCACCACGAACACCAGGACCACGTACGTCGCCGGCATTAATTTGAGGTAGTTCACCGGAGCGGCGGCGACCAGGCCGCGGGCGGACCGGATCATGTTGCGGACCTTCTCGAACACCGCGATGCCGATGTGACCGCCGTCGAAAGGCAGCAACGGCACCAGATTGATCGCGCCCAGAATCAGGTTCAGCTGGGCCAGGAAGAACCAGAACGCCACCCACAGGCCGTGGTCGACGGTGTCGCCGCCGATGATGCTGGCACCCACCACGCTCATCGGCGTCTGCGGATCACGCTGCCCGCCACCGATGGCGTGCACCAGAGCGCCGACCTTGGTCGGGATCGCCACCAGCGCCTTGCCCACCTCGGCAGTGAGTTCGCCGGTGAAGGCGACCGTCGCCGGTATCGCCGAGAGCACGCCGTAATGCGTGGGCGCGACCCGGACGGCGCCGACGCCGATGGCGCCCACCGTCGCGGCCTCGGGCCGGCTTCCTTGTTCCTTGGCCCCGCCGGAGACGAAGCGCTGCGTGGGCTGGATGTCGACGTACGTGGTGAGGGTGGAGCCGTCGCGCTCCACGACGACCGGGACGGAGCCATGCAGCTTGCGGACCGCCACGGCCATCTCCTCGAAGCTGGACACCGGGGTGTCGCCGACCTTGACCACGACGTCGCCCGGGCGGATCCCGGCGCGCGCGGCCGGTCCCGAACCGCTGCAGTCCCCGAGCTTGCCCGGCGCCACTTCCGGCGCGACACACGCCGTCTCGCCGATCACAGCCTTGGTGGGCGGGTGCAGGTTCGGCAGCCCCCAGACCAGTGCGATGCCGTAGATCAGCACCAGGCAGATGACGAAGTTCATGCCGGGGCCCGCGAACAGCACCGCGACGCGCTTCCAGGTCGCCTGCTTATACATCGCCCGCTCGGCCTCGTCGGGTGCCAGATCTTCGACCGGTGTCATGCCGGCGATGTCGCAGAACCCGCCCAGCGGAACACCCTTGAGGCCGTACTCGGTCTCCCCTCGCCGCGTCGACCACAGCGTCGGCCCGAAGCCGACGAAGTAGCGGCGCACCTTCATGCCTGTGGCACGGGCCGCCCACATGTGACCGCACTCGTGCAGTGCCACCGACACCAGAATGGCGAGCGCGAACAGCACAATGCCGATAACGAACATCATCTTCGCTGCCAGACCTTTCTCAAGCCATTCCCGAGACTTTGCCAGGGGCGCCGGTTGCGGTCGCCGCTGCCGCGAGGACGCGCTGGGCCCGCTCGCGCGCCCAGCGCTGCGCGTCCAGTACCTCCTCCACGTTAGCGGGTGCTTCGCTGAATTTGGGGGCCCATTGGTCGGCGGCGTGCAGCACATCGGCGATCGTTGTGACGATGCCCGGAAAGCCGATCCGGCCGGCCAGGAACGCCTCCGCCGCCTCTTCGTTGGCGGCGTTGTAGACCGCGGTCATGCACCCGCCGGCCTCCCCGGCGTGCCGGGCGAGGTCGACCGCAGGGAAGACGTCGCCGTCCAGCGGCTCGAATTCCCAGGTGGAAGCGGTGCTGAAGTCGCAGGAGGCAGCCGCCCCGGGCAACCGGTGCGGCCAGCCCAGCGCCAGCGCTATGGGCAGCTTCATATCCGGCGGGCTGGCCTGCGCGATCGTCGAGCCGTCGACGAAGGTGACCATCGAATGAACGATCGACTGCGGGTGAACGACCACCTCGATGCGGTCGTAGGGGATGCCGAACAGCAGGTGGGTCTCGATGAGTTCGAGGCCTTTGTTGACCAGTGACGCCGAGTTCAGCGTGTTCATCGGGCCCATCGACCAGGTCGGGTGCGCGCCCGCCTGCGCGGGGGTGACGCCCTGCAGGTCGGCGGCGCTCCAGCCGCGGAACGGTCCGCCGGAGGCGGTCAGCACCAGATTGGCCACCTCGCCGGGGGAACCGCCGCGCAGGCACTGGGCCAGCGCCGAATGCTCGGAATCGACGGGCACGATCTGGCCGGGCCGCGCCGCGCGCAACACCAGCGGGCCCCCGGCGACCAGCGACTCCTTGTTGGCCAGCGCCAGCCGGGCCCCCGACTCCAGCGCAGCCAGCGTCGGGCGCAGGCCCAGCGCACCCACCAGCGCGTTGAGGACGACGTCGGCCTCGGTTTCCCGCACCAGCCGGGTCACCGCGTCCGGGCCACGGAACCGGACGCCCCCGACGCGCTCGGCCGCCCGCTCGTCGGCGACGGCGACATTGGTGACCCCGGTCTCGGTGCGCTGCCGTTCCAGGACGGCGGGGTTCGCGCCCCCGGCGGCCAGCCCGACCACCTCGAAACGGTCCGGGTTGGCGGCGATGACCTCGAGTGCCTGGGTGCCGATCGAGCCGGTGCTGCCCAGCACCAGCACCCGCAGGCGGCCTTCGGTGTGCCCGTCGGTCATCGGGTTGGATCGGCCATCGCGGTGGTCCTCGCGGTGGTCCTCGGGGTGGTCCTCGGGGTGGTCACCCACTCATTGTGCCGTCCGGCGGCGACAGGGTCCACGACGTGCGCGACCGCGACCGAACTCTCGGGACCGCGCAGCGGGTATGCCAGAATCACCTCCAAGAAGCCGATCCGATCCGAGAGGGACTCGCCGTGGCCAGTACCGAGCTGGAACGCTCCGCCGCCGTCGACACCGCCGTCGACACTGCCGAGGTGCCATCGGCGGCGTGGGGCTGGAGCAGGATCAACCTCCGCACGTGGCATATCGTCGGCGTGGTCGCCGTCATCTTCTTGCTAGCGATGCTGCGCGGCAATCACGTCGGCCGCGTCGAGGACATCTGGCTGGTCGCTTTCGCCGTGGTGGCCCTGTTCGTGCTGGTGCGCGACCTGTGGGGCCGCCGCCGCGGCTGGCTCCGGTAGCTACCCGCCGGCTACTTCTTCTCGAAGGCCAGCTGTCCGCAGGCGGCACCAATCTCGCGGCCGCGGGTGTCGCGCACGGTGCACGACACCCCCTGGGCCCGCACCCGCCGGACGAACTCCCGCTCCACCGGCTTCGGGCTGGCGTCCCACGCGCTGCCCGGGGTCGGGTTGAGCGGGATCAGGTTCACGTGCACCAGGGGCCCGAGCGCGCGATGCAGCCGCTTTCCCAGCAGGTCGGCCCGCCACGCCTGGTCGTTGACGTCGCGGATCAGCGCGTATTCCACCGACACCCGGCGACCGGTCGTATCGGCGTAGTAGCGGGCCGCGGCCAGAGCCTCACCGACCTTCCATCGCGTGTTGACCGGCACCAGTGTGTCGCGCAGTTGGTCGTCGGGCGCGTGCAGCGACAACGCCAGCGTCACTCCGAGCCGCTCGTCGGCGAGTGTGCGGATCGCAGGCACCAGGCCCACCGTGGACACCGTCACCGCACGGGCGGAGATGCCGAAGCCGTTCGGCGGCGGGGCTGTGATGCGCTGCACCGCGGCCAGCACCCGGGCGTAGTTGGCCAGCGGCTCCCCCATGCCCATGAACACCACGTTGGACAGCCGCTGGCCGGCCCGGTCGGAGTCGTCGCGCAGCGCCGCGGCACCGGCGCGTACCTGTTCGAGGATCTCGGCGGTCGACAGGTTGCGCCGCAACCCACCCTGACCGGTCGCGCAGAACGGGCAGGCCATGCCGCAGCCGGCCTGCGACGAGATGCACACCGTATTGCGCTGCGGATAACGCATCAGCACCGATTCGAAGGTCGTGCCGTCGGTGGCCCGCCACAGGGTCTTGCGGGTCTGGCCGGCATCGCACGCGACCTCGGCGGCCGCGGTGAGCAGCGTCGGGAACATCTCCTCGGCGACCCGCTCACGCACAGCCACGGGAAGGTCTGTCATCTGGCGCGGATCGGCGATCAGCCGGCCGTAGTACTGGTGTGCGAGCTGCTTGGCCCGAAACGCCGGCAGTCCCAGCTCCGCCGCGGCCGACGCGCGGCCGGCCGCGTCCAGGTCGGCCAGGTGCCGCGGCGGCCGGGCGGGGCGCGGTTCGTCGAAAACCAGTCGTTGGACCATAACCTGTCCAGTATCGGTCACGACGGGCGTGGGTCCGACAACTACGACAGCAACGACAACTACGACAACTACGACAGCAACGTCAGCACCGTCCAGGCCGCGACCGCCGACGGCAGGATGCCGTCGAGCCGGTCCATCAGGCCGCCGTGGCCGGGCAACAGCCGGCCCATGTCCTTGATGCCGAGGTCGCGCTTGACCTGTGACTCCACCAGGTCGCCGAGCGTGCAGGTCGACACGAGCACGACGCCGAGCAGAACCCCGATCCACGGCGGCTTGTCGGCCAGGAACGTCGCGGTCAGCGTCGCCGCGGCGGTCCCGAAGACCAGCGAACCCGCGAAACCCTCCCACGACTTCTTCGGGCTGATCGCGGGAGCCATCAGGTGCTTGCCGAACAGCACCCCTACGGCGTAGGCGCTCACATCGGCGGCGGCGACGGTGATCATCAGGCAGAACACCCGGCCTGCACCGTCTTCGGGGTAGACGAGCAGCGCGGCGAACGACGCGAACAGCGGGACCCACGCGGCCAGGAACACGGTGGCGGACGCGTCACGCAGGTAGTTCGCCGACGGCGAACCCGTGAACGGCTCGGGCCGTTTGCTGTTGTCCTGCATGAAAAGCCGCCAGATCATGCAGACCACCACCGTGACACCGAAACCGGCCATCGCGCCGGCCGCATGGAACGGCCAGGTCAGCCAGACGGTGAGCTGGCCGCCGGCCAGCAACGGGACGGCGGGTACGACGTATCCGGCTTCGCGCAGTCGGCGCACCACTTCGTGACTGGCCACGAAGATGGCGATGGCGACGTACACCACCCAGTAGCGCGGAGCAAAGAGCAGCGTCGCCACCAGGATCGCGCCGATGGTCGCACCGACCACGATCGCGGCGGGCAGGTCGCGGCCCGCCCGCGACGTCTTCCTGGCTACTTGTCGCCCGGTACTCCCGAGTGCGGGAGCCTCGCCTGCGGGCGCCGGCTCCTCGGGCGCGCGTCCGTTGCCGGCGTCAGGGGTTGCCACGGGATTGGTTGCTGAGCGGCCGTCAGACCTCCAGCAGCTCGCCTTCTTTGTGCTTCACCAGCTCATCGATCTGGGTGACGTACTGCTGGGTCGTCTTGTCCAGGTCCTTTTCCGCTCGCCCGACCTCGTCTTCGCCCGCCTCGCCGTCCTTGCGGATGCGGTGCAACTCCTCCATCGCCTTGCGACGGATGTTGCGCACGGATACCTTGGCGTCCTCGCCCTTGTGCTTGGCCTGTTTCACCAGCTCGCGCCGGCGTTCCTCGGTGAGCTGCGGCACGGCCACCCGGATGAGGGTGCCGTCGTTGGTGGGGTTGACGCCCAGATCGGAGTTGCGGATCGCCGTCTCGATCGCACCGAGTTGACCGGCTTCGTAGGGCTTGATCACGACCAGACGCGCCTCGGGGACGTTGATGCCGGCCAGCTGCGTGATCGGGGTGCTGGCGCCGTAGTAGTCGATCACGATCCGGGAGAACATACCCGGGTTGGCGCGACCTGTCCGGATCGTCGACAAGTCGTCGCGGGCCACCGCCACGGCCTTCTCCATCTTCTCTTCCGCGTCGAAAAGAGCCTCATCGATCATCTGCGCCGCTCCTCCTCATCGCCACGCTCTGCATCGTCGCCTGCGCGGATCATCTGCGCCGCTCCTCCTCATCGCCACGCTCTGCATCGTCGCCTGCGCGGATCATCACGTCGTCCCCTCAGGTGGTGACCAGCGTTCCGATCTTCTCACCGCCTACCGCGCGGGCGATATTGCCATTGGTCAGCAGGTTGAACACCAGGATCGGCATGCCATTGTCCATGCACAGGCTGAACGCGGTGGCATCGGCCACCCGCAGCCCGCGGTCGATCACCTCGCGATGGGAGATCACGGTCAGCATCTCCGCCTCGGGGTTGACCCGGGGGTCCTCGGTGAACACGCCGTCGACCGCCTTGGCCATCAGGACGACGTCGGCGCCGATCTCCAGCGCCCGCTGGGCCGCCGTGGTGTCGGTGGAGAAGTACGGCAGACCCATGCCGGCGCCGAAGATGACCACCCGGCCCTTCTCCAGGTGACGGACGGCCCGCAACGGGAGGTAGGGCTCGGCCACCTGGCCCATGGTGATCGCGGTCTGGACCCGGGTGACGATGCCCTCCTTCTCCAGGAAATCCTGCAGTGCAAGGCTGTTCATGACCGTGCCGAGCATCCCCATGTAGTCCGACCTGGTGCGTTCCATGCCGCGTGCTGCAGTTGGGCCCCCCGGAAGAAATTCCCTCCGCCGATCACCACGGCCACCTGAACGCCGGTGCGCACCACCTCGGCGATCTGACTGGCCACCCGGGCCACCACGTCGGGGTCCAGGCCGACCTGGCCACCGCCGAACATCTCGCCGCCCAGCTTGAGCAGCACCCTCGAATACGTGGCTCGACTCGCCGGTGTGCCGTTGGCGCTATCCGTCGGCTTCGTCATCAGACTCCTCGCATGAGAGCGCCATCCCGGGCGAACTCCTCCGGGACGGCCTTTCACATCCTGCCTCATCGCAGCACACTCCGGCAGGGGCGGGGTGGATTACCGGCAAAGGTTGCGCCCCCGGTGCGCGCCCGCCTCACCGGCGATGTTTGATCGCGCGCCGGCACGGGAACAGACCGCAGGGCAGCAGGAAACCACGGTCTTGAGAAGTAGGGCCGTCGGCTGCTGTGTTGCCGAATCGTTCACCGATCGGCGAGGAGCGCGAACCGCTCGTTTCCACGTACGCCACCAAAGAGGAGCTGATCCATGGCGGACACCAACAACTCCGGACCCGCGGAAGCCGTGAAGGGCGTCGTCGAGGAGGTCAAAGGCAGGGCCAAGGAGGCCGTCGGGGCGTTGACGGGCCAGGACGACCTCACCCGCGAGGGCCAGGCCCAGCAGGACAAAGCCGAGGCACAGCGCAACGCGGCGAAGAAGGAAGCCGAGGCCGAAGCGGCCCGCGGCAGCGCCGCGCTGGCCGAAGAGCGCCAGAAGTCCAACCAGTAGCTTGTCGCGACGATGAGCCCGGCCCGTTCCCACGGGCCGGGCTCATCGGTTTCACCGGGGGTTCTCGAGCAAAGGAGCAGGACTTTCTCCCGAGCGAACCCCGGCTGTGACGCTTCGGGCCCGCAGACCGCGATGAGTTGGCATAATTTTGCTGACGAAGGGGTGATCCACGTCGCGCCGGCAGACATCTCCGCGCGAGGTGCCTCGTCAGCACACCCCGGTTTTGGAGATGTCGTTTGGACGTTCTACTGGTCACCGACGAGGACGATTTCGAATCGGCCTTGCCGGCGCTGAAATTTTTTGCGGGCAGGTTGTCACGCGCGCCACTTGCCCGACACGCCGACGGGCGTCTCTGCGCCGCCGACGTCGCAATCATCGACGCGCGCAGCGACCCGGCGGCGGCCCGAGACGTTTGCCGCCGGCTGACCGCGGACGCGCCGACGACAGCGGCGGTGGCCATCGTGGCACCCGCGGACTTCGCCGGGATCGACGCCGACCGGCATTTCGACGACGTGATGCCGCCCGCGGCGGAGGGCGACGAACTGCAGGTACGGCTCCGGCTGGCCATCGCGCGGCGGCGCAGCGCACTGCAGGGCTCGCTGAAGTTCGGCGGCTTGGTGCTGCACCCGGCCAGCTGCACGGGCTCGCTGGACGGCGCGGACCTGCACCTGACGCTCACCGAGTTCAGATTGTTGATCTTCCTGGTGCAGCACGCCGGCCACGCGTTCACCCGTACCCGGCTGCTGCACGAGGTGTGGGGCTACGACAGCACCGGCCGTGTCCGCACGGTCGACGTCCACGTGCGGCGGCTGCGCGCCAAGCTCGGAGCCGAACACGCGTCGATGATCGACACCGTCCGCGGGGTTGGGTACATGGCGGCGACGCCGCCGCAGCCGCGATGGATCGTCGACGACACGGCATCCTCGCGGCTGCCGTCCCCGCCGCCCGCCCCGGACGCGGACTGCGGCTGAGCGTCGCACTGCACCATGTCTCCGGCGTCAGCGAGTGCTGCCCGGGTCGCACACGCGGTACCGATCTGCTCGCCGGGCTCGAACGCCAAGGAGTCCGGGAAGGAGTTCGCGACGGAGTCCGGGTGGAAACGGTTATCCGGACGCCCCGCCGGCGCCGAGCGTCCGCTGCATGTCCGGCTTCATCGCCGCCAACTGGGCACCCCAGTAACCCCAACTGTGCACGCCGTTCTGGTCGATGTTGAACGTCGCGTTGTGGCCGCCCGCACCGATGTAGGCGTCCTTGAACGCCAGGTTGCTGTCCAGGACCACCTGCTCGATGACGGTGCCCGGGATGCTGCCCTCGCCGATGTCGGACTCCCTCCCGTTGCCGCTGTAGACCCACAGCCGCGTGTTGTTCGCGACCAACCTGCCGACCTGGACGGTGGGATCGTTTCGTTGCCAACCGGGTCCGCCGTCGGGTCCCCACATGTCCTGGGGGTTGAATCCACCCTCGTTGCCCATGGCCATCCCGATGTACATCGGCCCCGAACCACTCGAAGGGGTCAGGTAGGCCGACAGCGAGCCTGCGTAGGTGAACTGCCGGGGGTGATAGGCCGCCAGGATCAGGGCAGAGGAGCCCGACATGGAGATCCCGACGATGGCATTACCGGTTCTGCGGACGCCCCTGTTCGCCAGGTAGCCGGGCAACTCGCTGGTCAGAAAGGTTTCCCACTTGTACGTCTGGGGAGGCCCGTCGCTGTTGTTGGCCGGCCCGTACCAGTCGGTGTAGAAGCTTGACCGCCCGCCTACGGGCATGACCACCGAGATGCCCGAGCCGGCGTAGTCGGCGAATGCGTTGGTGTTGATGTCCCAACCGTTGCGGTCGTCCTGGGCCCGCAACCCGTCCAGCAGGTACACGGCCGGCGCGCCGCCCTGTTGGAACTCGATCGTGATGTCGTGCCCCATCGAGGGTGAGGGCACTTTCAGGAATTCCGGCGCCGCCGCCCGAGCGGGCGCCGCAACCCCGCTCACTCCGGCAAGTCCCGGTATCGTCGCCGCCACAATCCCGGCGACCGTCAATCGAAGCATCCGGCGAATGCTGCTCATCGTTGTCTCCATCCTCGTTGTCGTCGGCTCCGCTTTTGCTTCACCGCCATCAGCCGGGCCAGGCCAGTCCTGCTCCGGTGAGCGAAGCTTCGTCCTCGCCGCGCGAATCGCCTCCACCTGCAGTGCCGACCAGGCCCCGTCCCTCGGCAGGCGAATTGCTTTCCCAAACCACGCTTTTCGGCGTTGCACTGCCGGTTTCGAGTCGATCGGCGATGCTGCGGCCTCCTCTGATCAGCAAGGGCCGTCGGGCGGAGCGGTCCCGGCAATCCCGCGGCCGGCCGGCAGGCTTGTCTGCCGCCTCGCGACGGGCCCGCAACAGCCTCAGCGTGAGGCACGCCCTCAGCCCCCGCGTCATGGACGAAGCCCCCGCGTCATGGACGAAGCCCCAGCGTCATGGACGCCCTGTACCCGCAATCGGGGCGGGGAAACGCGTGTCGTCGGCTTCGCCGGCAAGAATATGTCAATATCGCTGACATGGTTCAGGCTGACGACGCTCCGCTCGGTTACCTGCTCTACCGGGTCGGCGCCGTCCTGCGCCCAGAGGTTGCCGCGGTCTTGGGCCCGCTGGGGCTCACACTGCCCGAATTCGTATGCCTTCGACTCCTTTCGACATCTCCCGGGCTGTCCAGCGCCGAGTTGTCCCGGCACACCAACGTCACGCCGCAGGCAATGAACTCCGTGCTACGCAAACTGGAAGACGATGGGGCGGTGACACGGCCGGCGTCGGTCTCGTCCGGGCGGGCGCTGCCGGCCACGCTGACCGGCCGGGGCCGCGAGTTGCTCAAGCGCGCGGAGAACGCGGTGCGCGCTGCCGACGCCCGCATCTTGTCGAAGCTGACCGATGCTCAGCGGCGCGAGTTCAAGCGGATGCTCGAGAAGCTCGGAGCTGGCGCACTCCCCCTATCGCCGCCCTCAACCCCCGGCGGCAAGCCGGATGCGCGCGAAATCGGTCGCGGCTAGGCGTGGTTCAGGCGGACGAACCGACGGATTGGATGCGTGCCCAGGGCCGGGCCTCTTCGAGCTCGTAGGCCAGCTCCAGCAGCAGCGCCTCCTGGCCCATGTCCGCCGAGAGCATCATGCCCACCGGCATACCGTCGGCCGACTGGGCCACCGGCAGGGAGATCGCCGGCTCGCCGGTGACGTTCTGCGTCGGGGTGAACGCCACCCAGTCGATCAGCCGGTCGATGAGCCGGTGATAGTCGGTGGGAGCCAGATGACCGATGCGGGGGGTGCGGTCGGCCAGGGTCGGGGTGAGCACCGCGTCGTAGGTGCCGAAGAATTCCGCGGTACGTCTCCGCAGCCTGCGCAGGCGCATGATGGCCAACGGAAGGCGGTGCAGGTTGCGGCCGCTGTGTCGCTCCAAGCCCAGCGTCAGGCTGTCGAGGCGGTCGCGGTCGAACGTTCTGCCGAAAATCCGCCGCCCGGCACGTACCTGCGCCAACGCCAGGGAACCCCAGTACAGGACGAAATCGTCGACGAAACTGGCCGGCACGGGCGGCTCGTCGATACGTTCGACGCGGTGGCCCAGCCCTTCGAGGAGCCCGGCCGCCTCCAGCGTCAGCTCCCGCATCTCGGGACTGCACTCCTGCCGAACCGAACGGGTCAGCACGGCGATCCGCAGGCGCTGCCGACCGGGGCCGGTGACGTCGCCGACCGGAGCCAGCCTGTGATTGCGCCAGATGCGCTCGGCCTCACGGTAGAAGACCGCGGTGTCGCGCACCGAGCGGGTCACCACGCCGTTGGTGACGATGCCCACCGGCATCCGCCGCAGCATCGGGTCCAGTGGCAGCCGGCCACGCGACGGCTTTAGCCCGACGATCCCGTTGCAGGCGGCCGGAATTCGGATCGACCCGCCACCGTCGTTGGCGTGCGCGATCGGCACCACACCGGCGGCGACGAACGCACCCGATCCCGACGACGACGCGCCGGCGCTGTAGTCGGTGTCCCACGGATTGCGGACCGGCCCCAGTCGGGGGTGTTCGGCCGAGGCGCTGAAGCCGAACTCCGACAACTGCGTCTTGCCCAGCGATGTCAGCCCGGTGGCCAGGTACAGATCGGTGAACTCGCTGTTGCCGACGGCATTCCATGGCGTCCACGCGTCGGTGCCGTGCATCGTCGGCTGGCCCGCGACGTCCACGTTGTCCTTGATGAACGTCGGAACCCCGGCGAAAAACCCGTCACCCAACGGTTCGCCAGCGGCCGCCCGGGCCTGCCGGAACGTGGCGTACGCCAAGCCGTTGAGCACCGGGTCGACGGCCTCGGTGCGGGCGATGGCCGCCTCGATCACCTCGGCCCGGCCGACCCGGCCCGCACGCAGGGCCTCGGCCAGGCCGACCGCGTCGAGTTCGCCGAGTGCGTCCTCACCGAAAGCGTGCACGCGTCGCATGAAGGCAGCCTAGCTAGGCTTGACCCACCTCGAAGCGGACGAACCGCGTCACCGTCACGCCGGCCTCGCCGAGCAGGGCCTGCACCGTCTTCTTGTTGTCGGACACCGACGGCTGCTCGAGCAGTACCGCATCCTTGAAGAAGCCGTTCAGTCGGCCCTCGACGATCTTGGGCAGCGCCTGCTCCGGCTTGCCCTCCGCCTTGGCGGTTTCCTCGGCGATGCGGCGCTCGCTGGCCACGACGTCCGCGGGCACGTCATCGCGCGACAGGTAGCGCGCCTTGAGCGCGGCGATCTGCAGCGCGGCGGCATGCGCCGCGGCTGCGCTGGTGTCCGGGTCCGGACCCGGGCCGAACTCGACCAGCACACCAACCGCCGGCGGCAGGTCGGCGGCCCGTCTGTGCAGATAGGTCTCGACGTTGCCGTCGAAGTACTGCACGCGGCGCAGTTCGAGCTTCTCACCGATCTTGGCCGACAGGTCGGCGATGGCCTGCTCGACGGTCTTCTCGCCGAGCCCTCCAGAAATTGAGGCCGCTTTCAGCGTGTCGAGGTCGGTGGCCTTGGCGTCCAGCGCGGCGTCGACGATCTGCTCGGCCAGCGCCTGGAACTCGGCATTCTTGGCGACGAAGTCGGTCTCGGAGTTGAGCTCGACCAGCGCGCCGCCCTTGGCCGCGACCAGGCCTTCAGCCGTGGCCCGCTCGGCACGCTTACCGACGTCCTTGGCGCCCTTGATGCGGAGCGCTTCGACGGCTTTGTCGAAGTCGCCGTCGCTGTCGGCCAGCGAGTTCTTGCAGTCGAGCATCCCGGCGCCGGTGAGCTCCCGAAGCCGCTTGACGTCGGCAGCGGTGAAGTTCGCCATATCAGCCTTCCTATGAGGGGTCAGCGGTCGGTTCGGTTGCATCCGCTGCGGCTTCACTGCCGACAGCGGCGGCGGTGTCGGCGCCAGCGGTTGCCGTGGCTGTCGCCGTTGCGGAAGCCAGCAGCTCCTGCTCCCATTCGGCGAGCGGCTCGGCGGCCTCGACCTCGGGCTTGCCGTCGCCGCGGCCCGCGCCGGCACGAGCCTGCAGACCCTCGGCGACGGCCGAGGCGATCACCTTGGTCAGCAGCGCGGCCGAGCGGATCGCGTCGTCGTTGCCCGGAATCGGGTAGTCGACCTCGTCGGGGTCGCAGTTGGTGTCCAGGATCGCGATCACCGGGATGCCCAGCTTGCGGGCCTCGCCGACGGCGATGTGCTCCTTGTTGGTGTCGACCACCCAGATCGCCGAGGGCACCTTGGCCATGTCGCGGATACCGCCGAGACTGCGCTCCAGCTTGTTCTTCTCACGGGTAAGCATCAGGATTTCCTTCTTGGTGCGGCCCTCGAAGCCCCCGGTCTTTTCCATCGCCTCGAGCTCCTTGAGGCGCTGCAGCCGCTTGTGCACGGTGGAGAAGTTGGTCAGCATGCCGCCCAGCCAGCGCTGGTTGACGTACGGCATGCCGACGCGGGTGGCCTCGGCCGCGACGGATTCCTGTGCCTGCTTCTTGGTGCCGACGAACAGCACCGTGCCGCCGTGGGCGACGGTCTCCTTGACGAACTCGTACGCCTTGTCGATGAAGGTCAGCGTCTGCTGCAGGTCGATGATGTAGATGCCGTTGCGATCGGTGAAGATGAACCGCTTCATCTTGGGGTTCCAACGACGGGTCTGATGCCCGAAGTGGGTGCCGCTGTCCAACAGCTGCTTCATGGTGACTACGGCCATGGATGTGCCTTACGTGTGTCGGTTGCCGCCCGGCATCGGGTGAGGCCGGGCCCTGGCGTCTGCTGCGTGCCGGACCCGGCCAGGAAAACCCGGACGGGACCGCCCGGCATGCGGTGCGGGCTCCTCGTGCTACAGGAGTCGCGGTGCAGGCGCGCGAAGTCAGCCCGCAAGCGAGCTGCGTCCGGAAGTTTACACGGGTCCCTCGGGTGGTTTGACCAGTTCTCCCCAGCGGCGTCTTCATCCACAGAACCCGCTGGTATGGGTGTCCGCAACCGCGGGGCGGCGCTCAATGGAGGTGTGCGGTGGGCGCTACTCCTGGGTTTGGCCCTGTTGTGCGTGCCCAGCGCCGCGCCGGCGCGAGCCGGCGACGAGCGGCTGGATTGGCCGTTGCGGCCGCCCCCGGCCGTCACCCGCGGATTCGACGCCCCGTCGCCGGACTGGCAGCCCGGACATCGGGGCGTCGACCTGGCCGGCTCACCCGGCCAACCGGTGTATGCAGCAGGCACCGCGACCGTGGTGTTCGCCGGGTTGCTGGCCGGGCGACCGGTCGTGTCGCTGGCCCATCCCGGCGGATTGCGCACCAGCTACGAGCCCGTCCGGGCGGCGGTGCGCCCAGGTCAGACCGTGACGGCCGCAACGGTGATCGGCTTGTTGGTGGCGGGGCACTCGGGGTGCCGGGCCTCGGGAGCTGGAGGGGCGTGCCTGCACTGGGGTGCCATGTGGGGGCCCGCGTCGGGCGCCCGCTACGTGGATCCGCTGGGCCTGTTGAGGTCCACACCGGTGCGACTCAAGCCGCTGGGCGGGTGAGGTTTGTTCGCGGCGAAAACTAGGCACGCGGATGGGCCTGGTCGTGCACCGCCCGCAGTCGCGACACCGCGACATGGGTGTAGAGCTGGGTGGTCGCCAGGCTGGAATGCCCGAGCAGTTCCTGCACCACCCGCAGGTCGGCTCCCCCTTCGAGCAGGTGCGTGGCCGCGCTGTGCCGCAGGCCGTGCGGGCCCATGTCGGGCGCGCCGTCGACCGCGGCGACGGTCTGGTGTACGACAGTGCGGGCCTGGCGCACGTCGAGCCGCCGGCCCCGGGCTCCCAGCAGCAGCGCCGGACCCGACTCGGCGGTCACCAGGGCGGGACGCCCGCCGGCCAACCACGCGCCGAGCGCTTCGGACGCCGGCAGCCCGAACGGCACGGTGCGCTGCTTGTTGCCTTTGCCCAGGACACGCACCAGCCGGTACCGGGTGTCGACGTCATCGACGTCCAGGCCGCACAACTCGCTCACCCGGATCCCGGTCGCGTACAGCAGCTCGACGATCAGCCGGTCCCGCAATGCCAGCGGATCGCCTTGCTGCGCGCCGGATTTCGCGGCCGCCATGGCGTCGGCAGCCTGATCCTGGCGCAGCACGGACGGCAACGTGCGATGCGCTTTGGGCACCTGTAGCCGGGCGGCCGGATCCCCGTCGAGCAGGCCGCGCCGCGCCGCCCAGGCGGTGAACGCCTTGACCGCCGAGGTGCGCCGGGCCAGCGTGGTGCGAGCCGCACCCGCGCCGGCCGCCGCGGCCAGCCACGACCGCAGCACCGGCAGGCTCAACCCGTCCAGGCCGACCCCGCGCCCGACGCAGAACGCCAGCAGCGAGCGCAGGTCACCCAGATAGGCGCGGCGGGTGTGCGCCGAGCGGCCGCACTGCAGCGCCAGGTACTCGTCGAACTCCTCGAGGACGTGTTCGCTGTCCGGCACTGGTCCACGCTCGCAGACCGCACGCCGCATTGCTCAGTCGACGCGCCGCAGCGTGTCCGGCGTGAGATCTTTGCGCGTCGGATATCCGTCCACGGCCATGATCAGGTCCGCCTCGGCCAGCATCATGCGCAGCACGTGCACGACCCCGTCGGCACCGCCGAGGGCCAGGCCGTACGCGTAGGGCCGGCCGACACCCACCGCCGTCGCGCCCAGCGCGAGCGCCTTGACGACGTCGGCGCCGCTGCGGACCCCAGAGTCGAACAACACCGGCAGCCCGTCGGCCGCCTCCACGACCTCGCGCAGGGAGTCCAATGCGGGCAGGCCGCCGTTGGCCTGGCGACCGCCGTGGTTGGAGCAGTAGATGCCGTCGACGCCGCCGTCCTTGGCGCGCCGGGCGTCGTCGGGATGGCAGATGCCCTTCAGGAGCAGCGGAAGGTCGGTCAACGAGCGCAGCCAGGCGAGGTCATCCCAGCTCAGCGCGTTCGCGAACAGCTGCACCCAGCGCAGCACCGCGCCCTGGGGGTCCTCCTCCGGCGGGCGTGCCAGGCCCGCCCGGAAGACGGGGTCGCTGGTGTAGTTGGCCAGGCAGTGGCCGCGCAGCTGCGGGAAGTTCGAGGTGCTCAGGTCGCGGGGCCGCCACCCGGTGACCCAGGTGTCGAGGGTGACGACGATGCCTTTGAAGCCGGCGGCCTCGGCGCGTTGCACCAGGCTGGCGGCCAGCTCTCGGTCGGTCGGCGTGTAGAGCTGGAAGAATCCGGGAGTGTTGCCGAGCGCGGCGGCGACGTCCTCCATGGGGTCGACCGACAGCGTGGAGGCCACCATGGGCACGCCGGTGCGCGCGGCCGCGCGGGCGGTGGCCAGGTCGCCGTGCCCGTCCTGGGCGCACAGGCCGATGACGCCGATCGGCGCCATGAAGATCGGGGTCGGCAGCGTCATGCCGAACAACTCGACGGACAGGTCGCGCTGTTCGGCGCCGACCAGCATGCGCGGCACCAGACCGCAGCGGTCGAAAGCCTCGCAGTTGGCCCGTTGCGTGCGTTCGTTGCCCGCACCCCCGGCGACGTAGGACCACACGGACGGCGGCAGCGCCGTTTCGGCCTTGGCTTCGAGCTCGGCGAAGGCCATCGGCAAAGACGGCACAACCCCGGCCAGGCCCTGCAGGTAGATCTCGTTCTGGTAGTCCCCGAAATGTGGCATGCGATGAGAATGCCAGCCGGCGCGGCGGACGACCTCCGGGGCCTACCGGAGTGCCCCCCGCGCCTCCGCTTCCTTCAGGGCCAGCTCCTTCTTCCACTGCCGGAAGGTCTCCTCGGTGCGACCGCGCCGCCAGTAGCCCGAGATCGACGACGCCCAGCGCGCATCCACACCGCGCTCGTGACGGACGTAGGGCCGCAGGTTGTGCATGACGGCCTGCGCCTCGCCGTGGATGAAAACGTGCACCTGCCCCGGCAGCCACGGCGTGGTGGTGACCGCCTCGATCAGCGGCGCATGGTCGCCGGCGCGGTCTTCGGGCACCAGATCGGCGCGACCGCCGCGGTAGACCCAGTGCACCTCGACGGACTCCGGTGCGATCAACGGGATCTCGTCCTCGGGGTTGGCCACCTCGATGAACGCCTTGCCGACCGAGTCGGCGGGCAGCGCCTCCAGCGCGGCGGCGATCGCCGGCAGCGCGGACTCGTCTCCGGCCAGCAGATGCCAATCGGCGGCCGGGTCGGGGGTGTAGGCGCCACCGGGGCCCATCAGGTACACCGGCTGGCCCGGTCGGGCCGCGGTCGCCCAGGGACCCGCCACACCGTGCTCACCGTGCACGGCGATGTCGACGGCGATCTGCTGGTTCACCGCGTCGACGCGGCGGACTGTCATGGTTCGCACCGGGGGTTTCCGCGCGGGCGGCAGCTCGGCGAAGCTGTCCAGCGTCAGCGGCCGCGGCAGCGCGGCGACGTCGACGTCGTCCGCGACGAAAACCATCTTGACGTAGGTGTCGGTGAACCTGTTGGGCACGAAGGTGGAGAACTCGCTGCTGCCGAGCAGAACCCGGATCATGTGGGGTGACAGCTGTCGCCTACCGGCGACTTCAAAGGTTTGCAGAGGTCGACCTGCCACGTGCCCTCCCTTCCAGACCCGGCCGGTGACGACTATACGAGCCACGGCGTCCGCCCAGCTCGGGCGGCGTTCGCGTGCACGACTTTCCAGCGGCCGTCGGCGCGCTCCACCAGCCCGGCCACCTCGAGGATCGCCAGCGGCCCCAGCACCTGCTCCGCCGGCAGGCCCGACGCCACCGCGACCTCCTCGACCGTGGCTGCGCCGCGCCCCGGCAGTGCCTCGTAGACCTGACGCTGCTCCTGGCTGAGCCCGTCGAGGGCGGTGGCCGGGCGCGGCTGTTCGGGTGCCAGCTCGCCGATGCGGCCGACGAACTCGACGATGTCCTCGGGCCGGGTGACCAGCTGCGCGCCGTGGCGCAGCAGCACGTGACAGCCCGCGGACGCCGACGAGGTCACGGGCCCGGGCACCGCGCCCACCACCCGGCCCAGGGCCCGCGCCCAGGCGGCCGTGTTCGCCGCCCCGCTGCGCAGGCCTGCCTCCACCACCACGACCGCGCCCGTGACCGCGGCGACCAGGCGGTTGCGGGTCAGGAACCGGTGCCGGGCGGGGCGTACCCCGGGCGGGTATTCGCTGAACAACAGCCCGTGTCGGCCGATGCGGTGCAGCAGGGCCGAATGGCCAGCCGGGTACGCGACGTCCAGCCCGCCGGCGAGGGCGGCCACCGTGATGCCGTCACAGGTCAGCGCCGCGCGGTGCGCCGCGCCGTCGATGCCGTAGGCACCGCCGGAGACGACCGCGATGTCTCGTTCGGTCAGACCGGCCACCAGGTCGGCCGTCACCTGCTCGCCGTACGCGGTCGAAGCGCGGGTGCCGACCACCGCGGCCGCACGTTCGCTCACCTCGTCCAGACGCGCCGGGCCCTGTGCCCACAGCACCATCGGCGGGTTTGCGCCCGGCCGCGCGCCGGGTCGAGCGCCGAATGCCGCGAAGGCCAGCAGCGGCCACTCGTCGGTGCCGGGCGTGACCAGTCGCCCGCCGCGGGTCGCGAGCAGCGCGAGATCGGCTGCGGCCCGGTCGGTTTCCCGGCGCGCCGCGGTGTGCCGCGCCAGGTCGTCTCCGACCAATCCGCGCCGGACCCGGTCGGCTGCCTCTACCGGGCCGACAGAGCGCGCCAGGGCCGCCAGTTGCGGGCAGGGCGGCTCGGCCACCCGTGACAGGTAGGCCCAGGCAAGGGCCGTGGGGTCGTCGACCGGTTCCGTCATCGCCGCGCCCCCATCTGCCGGAAGCTGAGCGCGGCGGCGACTTCGTCGAGCCCGGGGAGGTCCCGGCCGGCCAGGTCGGCCAGGCTCCACGCCACCCGCAGGGTGCGGTCCACACCGCGGATACTGAGCAACCCGCGATCCAGCGCGCCGCGCAGCGGCTCCATGGCGGCATTGCCGAGGCGGAACCTGCGCCGCAGCAACGGCCCGCCGACCTCAGCATTGGTGCGGAACCCGTGGGGGCGCCACCGCGCGGCGGCCGCCTCACGAGCCAGCGCCACCCGCCGGCGGACCCGCTCGGTTGATTCACCGTCGGCGACCGAGAACGCTCCGGCCCGTACCGGGTTCATCTGCACCCGCAGGTCCACCCGGTCCAGCAGTGGGCCGGATAGTTTGCCCAGATATCGCCGCTTTGTCGCGGCCGCGCAGATGCAATCCTGAGGATCGGCCGGCGCACACGGGCACGGGTTGGCGGCCAGCACCAGCTGGAAGCGGGCCGGGTAGCAGGCCACTCCGTCGCGGCGGGCAAGACGGATCTGACCGTCCTCCAACGGAGTCCGCAGCGACTCCAGCGCGGCGACACTGACCTCGGCGCATTCGTCGAGGAAAAGAACTCCGCGATGGGCGCGGCTGACCGCACCCGGGCGGGCCATCCCCGCGCCACCGCCGACCAGCGCCGCGACGCTGGAGCTGTGATGCGGCGCCACGAACGGTGCCCTGGTGATCAGGGGCGTGTTCGACGACAGCAGGCCGGCCACCGAGTGGATCGCGGTGACCTCCAGGGCCTCGCTTTCCGACAGCGGCGGAAGCAACCCCGGAAGACGTTGCGCCAGCATCGTTTTTCCGACCCCCGGCGGCCCGGTCAGCATCAGATGATGCGCACCGGCGGCCGCGACCTCCACTGCGAAGCGCGCCTGCGCCTGGCCCAACACGTCGGCGAGGTCGGACGAGGGCCCCGAACCGGTGGTGGCCGCACGGACCCGTTCGCTCAGGCGGGCCGACCCGGACAGCCAGCTCTGCAACTGCCCCAGGGTGCGCACTCCCCAGACGTCGATGCCGTCGACCAGGCTGGCCTCGGCCAGGTTGTCCACCGGGACCACGACCACCGGCCAGCCCTCGCGCTTGGCAGCGAGCACGGCGGGCAGCACCCCGCGCACCGGCCGGACCCGCCCGTCCAGCGACAGCTCGCCCAACAGGACCGTCTTGTCCAGGAGCTCCCACGGGGTTTTCCGCTGCGCCGAGAGCACCGCTGCCGCCAGGGCGATGTCGTAGACCGAGCCCATCTTGGGCAGCGTCGCCGGCGACAGCGCGAGCGTGAGCCGGGCCTGGGGCCAGCTGTTGCCGCAGTTGGTGACCGCCGCCCGCACCCGGTCGCGGGACTCCTGCAGCGCAACATCGGGCAGCCCCACCAGGTGCACGCCCGGCAGGCCCGAGCTGATGTCGGCCTCGATCTCCACGATCTCCCCGTCCAGCCCGCGCACGGCGACCGCGAACGCCCGTCCCAGCGCCATCAGCCGATCCCCCGCAGGTGGGTGATCTCGGGGGTGCGGCCTGAATTTCTGGGCCCGACCCGCACGCCGATCACGTCGATGCGCACGGCGGCCCAGTGCGCGTCCTGCCCGGCCAACCACAGCCCGGCAAGCCGGCGCACCCGACCGACTTTGCGCGGGGTGACCGCGTGCGGCAGCCCACCGTACCCGTCGCCGCTGCGCGTTTTCACCTCGACGAACACCACCGTGCGGGTGGCGTCGTCGGCGGCTATCACGTCGAGTTCCCCGTAGCGGCATCGCCAGTTGCGGTCCACGATCCGAAATCCCGTCCGGGTCAGGTGGTCCACGGCGAGCGCCTCGCCCATCGCGCCCAGCTCGATCCGGGTCATGGTCTTGTCTGTCGTCACACCGGCCACCCTGCTCGCCCGCCCCGACAGAATGTGTGACGGCCGGCCGCGAATCGCGGCATCGGCGGCCGGTTATCCCCAGTCGCGCGCGTATCCACAACCGGGTGGCCGGGCCGGCTAGGACCTGCCCCGGGTGATCCGGTCGGCGCGGGTGTAGACGTTCATCGAGTCCCCGCGCAGGAAAGCGACGAGTGTGACCCCGGATTCCTCGGCGAGCGAGACCGCCAGCGACGACGGCGCGGACACCGCGGCCAGCACGGGGATCCCGGCCATCACGGCCTTCTGGGTCAGCTCGAACGACGCGCGCCCGCTGACCAGCAACACCGACGCTTCCAGCGGCACCCGCTCGTGCTCCAGCGCCCAGCCGATGACCTTGTCGACGGCATTGTGGCGGCCGATGTCCTCCCGCACGGCCAACGTCGCGCCGTCAGCCGCGAACAGTGCCGCAGCGTGCAGCCCCCCGGTGCTGTGGAAGACCTTCTGCGCGGCGCGCAGTCGGCGGGGCATCGCGTGCAGCGTGGCCGCGGCGACGGTGGCGCCGTCGGCACCAGGGGCGAACCGGCTGGCCAGCCGGACCGCGTCCAGGGACGCCTTGCCACATACCCCGCACGACGAGGTCGTGTAGAAGTTGCGCGTGACGTCGAGACCCGGCGGCGCGACGCCGGGCGCCAGGGTCACCTCGAGCACGTTGTAGTTGTTGACGTAGTTGTTGACGCCGCCGTCGCCACGGGCGTCCCGGCCGCCGCAGTACCGGATACCGCGCACGTCCGCGCGGCCTGCGATCACCCCCTCGGTGAACAGGAATCCCTGCGCGAGTTCGACGTCCGCGCCGGGGGTACGCATCGTCACCGTGACCGCCGCGCCGTTGACCCGGATCTCCAGCGGCTCCTCGACGACGAGGGTGTCCGACCGGGTGGTCGACGTGTCGGCGGTGAGGCGCTGGACCCGCCGACGCGCCGTTACGCGCCCCACCGGGTGCTGACGCCGCCGGCATGGACGCCGCCGGGCGCGGCGCAGCTCTCGGACCCCATTGGATCAAACTACATCGGCGTGCCTCACAACACCGGGGACAACACCGGGGACAACACCGGGGACAGCACCGGGGACAGCACCGGGGACAACACCGACGGGACCTTGCCGTGCACGGCAAGGGGTTCCACGGAACCATGTCGGCCAGGGGCTGGCGCAGTGTGCCCGGCCACAAGGCATGGCCCCGGGGTGAACACCTCGATGAGGGAATCTTCGCCGAGGTCGCCGGACGCGAGCTCGCGCTGCCGAGCCGTCACGGGCACCGTCCTGGCCTGCGGGAGCGCAGCCGAAACGGGTACACCGATCACGGCCGGAATTTCCGCCCGCGCGCCGTGGGCTCACGGCGCAGCGACTGGCTGACGAGCCGGCAACTGCAGCGCACGCTATGTGCGCCACGTTGCCGACCGATAATCTACGGCCAGAAGGCGGGCCGGAAAACGCTCGGACACCGCCCTGAGGGAGGCGCAACGTGGTAAACGACGTGAACACCGGGGGCGAGAGGTCCGACCCGGCGACGGTTTTCGCCGCACTCGCCGAGATCATCTACCAGGGCTCGGACCCGGGTGAGATGTACTCGGCCATCTGTATCGCCGCGACCCTCACGGTGCGCGGCTGCGACCACGCCAGCCTGATGCTGCGGGAGAACGGCCGTTATGTCACGGTCGGCTCCAGCGACCGGCTGGCGCAGATGATCGACGAACTGGAACGACGCACCGGTGACGGCCCCTGTATCGATGCCATCGAGGAGGAGACTCCGCAGATCGACACGGACCTCACCTCGCCTTCCCTGTGGCCCCGGCTGGCGGCCGTCCTGGTCGCGGAGACGCCGGTGCGCGGAGCCATGGGGTTTCGCCTGTTGATCGACAAACGCAAGGCCGCCGCGCTCAACCTGTTCAGCGACACGCCCAACCTGTTCGACGCCGAGTCGGCCGGTGCGGCCGCGGTACTGGCCTCGTTCGCCAGCGTGGCCATCAACGCCACGGCCAAAGGGGAAGACGCCGCGAGCCTGCGGCGGGGACTGCTCAGCAACCGCGAGATCGGCAAAGCGGTCGGCATGCTGATGCTGCTGCACGACATGAGCGAAAACCAGGCATTCGACCTGCTGCGCCACCATTCGCAGAGCCTCAACATCAAGCTCGCCGACGTGGCGCGGACGGTCATCGAGCGGCGGGGCCGCCTGCCTCTCGACGGCGAGGATTAACTCCCGGTCGGCCGGGGTGAGCCTGACCGGCCGGGTGGGCCGGCTATTCGGGCAGGCGCAACTCGGGCTTTTCGACCTCTTCGATGTTGACGTCCTTGAAGGTGACGACGCGCACCTGCTTGACGAACCGCGCCGGCCGGTACATGTCCCATACCCACGCGTCGGACAGGCGCAGCTCGAAATACACCTCGCCGTCTGCGTTGCGGGGCACCATCTCCACGCTGTTGGCCAGGTAGAAGCGCCGCTCGGTTTCGACGACGTAACTGAACTGACCGACGATGTCCTTGTATTCGCGGTACAGCGAGAGCTCCATCTCGGTTTCGTACTTCTCGAGATCCTCTGCACTCATCTGTCACTCATCTGGTCAGACATCCTTCTTGTTGCCAACGGGTCCCATCTTTCCTCAACGGTATTGGTCCTGCCCATCCGGAGGGTCCGGATCGCAGTCGGCCACCACCTGGGTCTGTGCGCCGGTCGCCACGCGCCGGACGTTGACGAACGAATAGCGGTGTTCGGCGCACGGGCCGAACCGGGCCAGCGCCGTGCTGTGCGCGGGAGTGCTGTAGCCCTTGTGGTCGGCGAATCCGTAGCCGGGGTGGGCGGCGTCCAGGGCGACCATCAGCCGGTCCCGGCTGACTTTGGCCAGCACGCTGGCAGCGGCGATGCAGGCCGCGGCCGCGTCTCCACCCACCACCGGCAGCGAGGGCATCGGCAGGCCGGGCACCCGGAAACCGTCGGTCAGCACGTAGCCGGGCCGTACCGCCAGACCAGCCACCGCACGGCGCATGCCCTCGATGTTGGCGACGTGCACGCCGCGCCGATCCACCTCGGTCGACGGGATGAACACCACGTGGTAGGCCGACGCGTAACGGCGGATCAGGGGAAACAGCCGCTCCCGCTCCTTGCCGGTCAATTTCTTCGAATCATCCAGTGCGGCGAGGCTTTCCAACCTCCCCGGACCGAGCACGCAGGCGGCCACCACCAGCGGGCCCGCGCAGGCGCCGCGACCCACCTCGTCGACCCCGGCCACCGGCCCCAGGCCGCTGCGGTACAGCGCGGACTCCAGGGTCCGCAGCCCCCGCGAACCCCCTGACTTGCGGATCACCGTCCGCGGCGGCCAGGACCCCCTCATGCCAAAGCCATGGCTACCGATGTTGCTGGGGGTTCACCGAATCCACGACGCCCCAACGCCCCGGCGGCCACACGATGAACCTGGCCTTGCCGATGACGTTGGAGACCGGCACCGTGCCCGACATCGGATCGCCGGTGCACAGAATGCCCTTCAGCACGTCGGTCGGGGTGCTCGTGCAGTGGGCGCGCGAATCCGCCGAATGCGTCCGGTTGTCGCCCATCACCCACAGACGTCCCGCGGGCACGGTGACCGGCCCGAACTCGGGGCCCAGGCAGGGGTATGCCGTCGGGTTGGCCATCATGGTGGCCGGATCCAGATACGGCTCGTGAAGCCGCTTGCCGTCGACCGTCAGACCCGTGTCGTTGCGACACTGCACCGTCTGACCGCCGACCGCGATGACCCGCTTGACCAGGTCGTTCTCGTCGGGCGGCACGAAGCCGACGAAGGACAGCGCGTTCTGGGCCCAGCGCAGCGCGGTGTTGTTGGAACGGATCGACTTGTATCCGATGTTCCACGCCGGCGGCCCCTTGAAGACGACGACGTCGCCGGGGTGCGGGACGCCGAAGTCGTAGGTCACCTTGTCCACCATGATCCGGTCGCCGACGCAGCCGGGACATCCGTGCAGTGTGGGCTCCATCGACTCGGACGGAATCAGGTAGGGCCGCGCGACGAACGTGAGCATGACGTAGTAGAGCCCCACCGCGACGACCACGAGGATCGCGAACTCGCGCAGGGCGGACCGCTTGCTGCGCGTGGGCTCCGCCGCGTCCGGCGGTTCGCTCGTCGCGGCCCCTGGCTGCGCGGTCGCCGTGTCGTCGGTGCCGCCCGGGTCGCGGGTGGAAACCTTGGGCTCCGATTGACCAGCGTCGGGCCGGGGCTCGGGTGAGTCCGTGCTGTCGGTCACGAGATCAGCGTAGTCAGCGCGATGTGCGCCCCGGTGGAACGCCGGGCCGGTAGGCCGTCAGCGCTTCTCCTTGATCTTGGCTTTCTTGCCGCGGAGCTCGCGCAAGTAGTACAGCTTGGCGCGGCGGACATCGCCACGGGTCACCACCTCGATGTGGTCGATGTTGGGTGAATGCACCGGAAACGTGCGCTCGACGCCAACGCCGTAGCTTTCCTTGCGCACGGTGAAGGTCTCGCTGACGCCCCCGCCCTGCCGGCGGATGACGACGCCCTTGAACACCTGGATGCGCTCCTTGGCGCCTTCGATGACCTTGACGTACACATTGATCGTGTCGCCCGGACCGAAGGCCGGAATGTCGTCGCGTAGCGACGCCTGGTCGACGAAGTCCAGCCTGTTCATGCGAAAGACACTTCCTTGCAGTCGCGGCTCACGGCTGCCTTACGCAGGTGCGAAGAGGTCACCGAGCCGATGGGTTCGAGCGTTGCGATGCGTCTCGCAGCAGGCGGTGAGCGGCCCGGCCCGGCCGACGACCGCTGGAGACAACTGGTCAATTGTGCCAGACACCTGGCGTGCAGTGAAAATCACAGGGAACGACTGTGCCGTCCGGCGGGCCAACTACGCAGGTCAATGGTAGATATGACGGCATGCGATTACGGCCCCTGACGCCGCTGGCCGCCCTGGCGGCGGTCACGTTGGTCGCCGCGACGGCCTGTGTGGCCCAGTTGCACACGCAGGTACAGGCGAGGGTGTTCGACGCCCCGCTGGCCCCGCCGCCCCACTCGGCGCCGCCCCCGTCGCCGCAGCAGTTCGCCGATCTGCTCACGGTGGCCGCGCCGCCGCCTCCGCCCGAGCGGGCACTGCCCGGCACGGGGTTCGGCCTGCTGCAGGCCCGGGTGCAGCAGGCGACCGACGCGGCCGCCGCAGCCGGCGCCACGCTGTCGGTCGCCGTGCTGGATCGCGCCACCAACCGGCTGGTCTCCAACGGCAACGACCGGATCGCGGGGACGGCGTCGGTGGCCAAGCTCTTCATCGCCGACGACCTGCTGATGCGGGACGCGGCGGCCCAGACCGCGCTGACCCCCGACGACCGCCAGACCTTGGACCTGATGTTGCAGTCCTCCGACGACGGCGCGGCCGAGCGGTTCTGGGGTCAGGGCGGGGAAAACGGCATCATCACCGCGGTCGCGAGCCGGTATGGACTGGCGTCGACCACGTCGCCGCCCGACGGGCGCTGGTGGAACACGATCAGTTCGGCGACCGACCTGATCCGCTACTACGTGAAGCTGGTCGACGGGTCCGGCGGATTGCCCGTCGACCAGGCGAAGATCATCCTGGACGACCTGAACCGGTTCACACCCAACGGCGTCGACGGCTACCCGCAGCGATTCGGCATCCCCGACGGCCTCTACGCCGAACCGGTGGCGGTCAAGCAGGGCTGGATGTGCTGCGTCGGCAGCGACTGGATGCACTTGTCGACCGGGCTGGTCGGCGCCGACCAGCGTTACATCATGGTGGTGCAGTCGTTGCAGCCCTCCGACGACGCGACCGCCCGCGACACGATCACCCGGGCGGTCGCAACGATTTTCCCCGGCGGCCGCGTCGGTCCCGCGTTCGACTAGCTCCCGCGCGGATCACCCGGCGGGCACAGGTCGGGGCGGCGTTCCCGGGTGCGCCGCAGGGAGAGTTCCCGCCGCCAGGCGACGACCCGGGCGTGGTCTCCGGACAACAGCACGGCCGGGACGTCGAGTCCCCGCCAGCTGGGCGGCCGGGTGTAGCTGGGCCCCTCCAGCAACCGGTCCAGGCCCGGCGAGTGCGAGTCGTCGCGGTGCGACGCGGGGTTGCCCAGGACACCGTCCAGCAGCCGCAGCACCGCCTCGATCATCACGACCGCCGCCGACTCCCCGCCCGGCAGCACGTAGTCGCCGATCGAGACTTCCTCGACCCGCATCCGGCGGGCGGCGTCGGTGACGACCCGTTGGTCGATGCCCTCGTAGCGGCCGCAGGCGAACACCAGGTGCGTCTCGGCGCTCCAGCGCTGGGCCGTGGCCTGCGTGAACAGTGCGCCGGCGGGAGTGGGGACGACCAACAGTGTATCGCCGGAACAGACATCGTCCAGCGCCTCACCCCATACGGGCGCCTTCATCACCATCCCGGGTCCCCCGCCGTAGGGCGCGTCATCGACCGAGTGATGCACGTCGCGCGTCCAGCGCCGCAGGTCGTGCACACGCAGGTCGACCACACCCGACTCGATGGCCTTGCCCGGCAACGACTGCCGCAGGGGGTCCAGATAGGCAGGGAAGATCGTGACGACGTCGATTCTCATGCCAGATCGAGCAGACCCTCGGGCGGATCGATCTCGATGACGCCATCCTGCAGCGACACCGACGTGACGATCGCGCCGACGAACGGCACCAGCACCTCCCCACCCGCCCCGTCGGCGGGCTGCGGCCGCACGGACAGCAACTCGCCGGCCGCGGTGTGCAGCACCTCGGCGACGACGCCGACGTCGGCGCCCGTCGTCGTGCGCACGCGCAGGCCCTCGAGCTGATGGTCGTAGTAGGTGTCCGGCTCGTCGATCGGGTCGATCGGCGGCAGGTCCGCGGAGTCGACGACGAACAGATTTCCCCGCAACGCGTCGGCGGCGACCCGGTCGGCGACCCCGGCCAACCGCACCAGCAGCCGCCCGCCGTGCTCGCGCGCGCTGTCGACGACGTAACGTCGCTCCGGCCCGCCGCGGCGGGCGTCTCTGGCCCGCAGCGCGGTGCCCGGAGCGAACCGCGCGGCGGGGTCGTCGGTGCGGACCTCGACGATCACCTCGCCGCCGATCCCGTGTGCTTTCACCACGCGCCCGACGGTCAACTCCACGGGAGTTCCATGAACGGTGCTACTGGTCGGTGTCCACGACGTCGACGCGGATGCCCCGCCCGCCGATGCCGGCGACCAGCGTGCGCAGCGCGGTGGCGGTGCGGCCGCCGCGACCGATCACCTTGCCCAGGTCGTCGGGATGGACGTGGACCTCGACAGTGCGCCCGCGCCGGCTGGTCACCATGTCCACCCGGACGTCGTCGGGGTTGTCGACGATCCCGCGGACCAGGTGCTCGACAGCGTCGACGACGACAGTGCCCACGCCGGTCAGCTTTCCGCGGCGGGCTGGGCCGGCTCGGGCTGGTCACCCTCGGCGGCGGCGTCGGCGGCTTCGGCGGGCGCCTCGGCCGGTTTCTCTCCGGCGGCCTCGGCCTTGGCCGCCTTCTTGGCGGGGGCCTTCTTCTTCGGCTTGGCGGCCTCGGTGGTGGGGCCGCCCTCGGCCTCGGCCAGCGCGGCGTTGAACAGCTCGAGCTTGCTGGGCTTGGGGGGCTTGACCTTCAGGGTGCCCTCGGCGCCCGGAAGACCCTTGAACTTCTGCCAGTCGCCGGTGATCTTCAGCAGCTTGAGGACCGGTTCGGTGGGCTGGGCGCCCACGGACAGCCAGTACTGGGCGCGCTCGGAGTCGACCTCGATCAGGCTCGGCTCCTCCTTGGGGTGGTAGCGGCCGATGACCTCGATCGAACGGCCGTCGCGCCGCGTGCGGGCGTCGGCGACGGCGATGCGGTACTGGGGGTTACGGATCTTGCCGAGCCGGGTGAGCTTGATCTTGACAGCCATGTGTTACGCGCTCCTGGGTGTGTCACGCTGCAATTCGGCGATCGGGGCGGGTCGCCCGGATCCGGTTTTGCCTCGCGTGTGTGACCCGCGCGCGAGCACCCCGTCGGGGTGGGTCGCACGAGGGACAACAGGCCATTGTGCCAGAGCGGGAGCCGCGACCGGAAATTCGTCCGAGGAGGCTCACATCACTTTCTGGAACACCTTCGTCTCGACCCGGCGGTTCATCCGCCAGCCCTCAGGGGTGCGGGCGAACTCGTCGTCGTACCAGAGCCCGCAGAACAGCACCTGATCGCTCTCGCCGCCCAGCACCATCGGATTGAAGCAGATCACCCGCGACGACGCGGTGTCACCGTCGACGCGGACCGAGAAGTTGCCGAGCATGTGGGCGTACACCGGGAAGTTCGGCAGCACTTCCGACAGCCACTTCTTGACCTCGGGGTAGCGGCCGTCGATACCGCCCAGCGCCCGGTAGTCGATGTAGGCGTCGGGGGTGAACACGCGATCCAGATCGTCGAAACGGCGGTTGTCGATGGCGGTGGAATAGTCCACCAGAAGTTGCTGGATCTCGAGGCGGTCGGAGATTTCGGCCAGGCTCAGCATGCATCGGAGAATACTGAACGTGGGCGCCCGCCGAGCCGAAAGTCAGGCGCCGGAAGTTGAACGCCGGAACTCAGGAGCCGGAAGTTAAACTTTGCGCCCATGCGGAAGCTCATAGCCGGCCTCGCCGCGGCGCTCGCGTTCTGTGCCGGCGCGTTCTGTGCCGGCGCGTTCTGTGCCGGCGCGTTCGGTGCCGGCGCGTTCGGTGCCGGCGCGGCACGGGCCGACAGCGTGCAGCAGGCCGGCTCGGTGCCGATTCCCGACGGCCCCGCCCAGACCTGGATTGTTGCCGACCTCGACAGCGGTGAGGTGCTCGCCGGCCGCGACCAGGACGTGGCGCACCCGCCCGCGAGCACCATCAAGGTGCTGCTGGCGTTGGTGGCCCTCGACCAGGTGAGCCTGGACTCGACCGTGGTCGCCGATGCCGCCGACGCCGACGTCGAATGCAGCTGCGTGGGCATCAAGCCGGGCCGCAGCTACACCGCGCGCCAGCTGCTGGACGCGATCCTGCTGGTGTCGGGCAACGACGCGGCCAACACCCTGGCGCACCTGATGGGTGGCGCCGACGCCACCGTCGCCGCGATGAACGCCAAAGCCGCGTCGCTGGGGGCGACGAGCACGCACGCGTCGACGCCGTCCGGCCTGGACGGACCCGGCGGGTCCGGTGCGTCGACCGCGCACGACCTGGCCGTCATCTTCCGCGCCGCCCTGGCCAACCCGGTGTTCGCGCAGATCACCGCCGAACCCTCGGCGATGTTCCCCGGTGAGCACGGCGAGCACCCGATCGTCAACCGGGACGAGCTGCTGCAGCGTTACCCCGGGGCGATCGGCGGCAAGACGGGCTTCACCAACGCGGCCCGCAAGACGTTCGTCGGTGCGGCCGCGCGCGATGGACGGCGGCTGGTGATCGCGATGATGTACGGGCTGGTCCACGAGGGTGGCCCGACGTACTGGGATCAGGCCGCCAACCTACTGGACTGGGGTTTCGCGCTGAACCCGGAGATCGGCATCGGCTCGCTGTAGCAGCGCGAGCGGGGTCGTGAGCACCACAACGCGGCGCTCCGCGATGTCCGCCTGCGGCAGCACCCCCCCCCCGATCACGGTGGCCCCGTCGAACACGTTGGTCATCAGCGCCACCACGACCGGGAAGGCCTCCGCCGGGAAGCTCTCGGCACCGGGCAGGGCCCGGGCGGCGTCGTGAATCCCGGCCACGCGCTTGCTGAAGGTTTCCAGCTGGCGCCGCAGCACCTCCGACGCCGTGGCGGCCATGAAGTCGCCCATCGTCTCGAAGTGGCCGAACAGGGCCCCGACCGACACCCCGGCGCGCTTGGTGATCACCGCCGCCGAGGCGCGGGCGGAACCGGCCCGTAGAAGGCCATGTTGCGCAGGTGGGCGCCGGCGTCGGAGAACCCCATGTGGATGCTGGGGTCGGCGGCGAGCTTGTCGAGCTGGCGGGGCCGGTTGTTGGCGACCGTGGTGGTCCAGCGGACGTTGCGCTCGCCGTTGTCGACGAGCACGTCGAGGAAGGCGTCGCGCGGGTGCAGCCCGCGCGCGTCGGCGATCGCGCCGAAGCTCTTGCCGATCAACGACCGATCGGGGCATTCGAGGATCACCGCGTCGTGGAAGTCGCGGTGCCACAGCGACGGTTTTGCGGTCGCGATCCCGGTTGCGTGCCACACTTCGATGTCGGCTTTCAGGGTGGCCACCGTCCAGTCGAACGCCTTGCGTCGGGCGCCGAAATGGCGCGCCAACGCGCGAGCCTGGTCCTCGGTCGGGTCCAGCGTGGACCGAAACGCCTGCACACACCACCCGTCGGACACCTCGAAACGAGGCATCTCAGGCCGCCGCGGCGACAAGGGCACGCTTGGCCCGGTTAGCCGCAGCGCGTTTACCGCAGAGACGCGCGCACATCGAGGTCAGAATCTCTGTCATATCCCGCACCAGGTCATCGTCTACCTCGGCCGAGTCGACCACGACCAGCTCACGGCCCTGCGCGGCGAGTGAGGCTTCTACATACTCAGACCCGAATACATAGTCAGACCCGAACCGGCAGAACCGATCCCGATGCTCCACCACGATCCGCGTCACCGCCGGATCGCGCAACAGAGCAAGAACCTTTCGGCGATGCCCGTTCAGAGCGGAACCAACCTCAATCCCCACCTTGTCGACCGGGATCTGTTCGACCGTGGCCCACACGGTCACCCGCGCCACACCGTTTCGCTCCGCCCACGCCGCGAGATTCATGCTGCTGTTCCTACAGCACACCACCGACACTCCCGACCACTCAACACGCAACAGCTGGCAGCCCCGACATGCCGAGCATTCCGGCCGCCAGCGCCTCGTCGAGCAACGACGCCAGCTCGTCGAGTTCGGCCTCGGTGGGCTGCAGGGCGACGTCGGTGGCGCGGTCGAGTCCGAGGACTGCGGCCCGCAG